>CAMBIM010000046.1 GCA_945867505.1 Chitinophaga pinensis | reverse complement strand
AGTATTCCTCTAATTCTGCTTTGCATTGCAACAATACATCGGGAATAGTTTCACTTGCCTCTGCTTCATCTTCTACAAACAGCACCGAAGTAATGTAGGTGTTGGTGCCCGAAATTTCGAGTATGCCCAAGGGAGTAGTGATGTAAATGGAAGAACGATGAAGCATAGTGGGAGTGAAGTTAAAAGTCTTATTCGCTTTTGTCAATAACCGGAAGAAGTTTTCCACCTCCGTCCCGCTAAAAGTAGCTGGACATCCCGCAAGGCTGCGGGAACTAACAGCAGCCCTTTCTATTGTAGGGTAGCTATTAAATGAAAGTGTTACATGTCCCCCGCTGGCGGGGGCAGGGGGTGGTTTTTCAATCTTTCGAACAGTTAAAGTCGTCTGACCACTAAATTTTTTCAGTTTCTATCTTCTGCTTTTCAACTTCTTCTTTCAAACAAGCAGGGCAAAGACAATCGCTATCACCGTTAGGCGTTATCTTCGGTAACTCCATACACCAACAGGTTTGCGTGGGCGATGTAGCTCCGCAATCGAAAAGGGTATTACAACGGGTGCAGGCTTTTTGCATAGGAGCGGAAAGGTAAAATGATGTTTGAATTATTCCTTCTCCCAAGGCAGGTATTTATGAAATTCCGGCACAATCTTCAGCAGGTAAGTAAGCAGCAGAAACGTGCCGCCTAGCACGGTGCTTTTAAATACAATGTTCAGCAAAGCTGAATCGAACACCGGCAGCACAAAGTTTAAAGCTAAACACAAGAGCATAATGCCAATGGTCTTTACCGTATCTATAGTATAAGGCTGAAAGCGGAACTTTCTGTAAATAAGAAAAAGCCGAATGGCGGTATATAGCAAAGATGACAATGCAGTAGATGCCGCAGCACCGCTTATGCCAAAGCGCGGAATCAACAGCATATTGCTGATAAACGTTATAACTACCAGTAGCAACAACAGCAATGCACCTTGCCAGTATTTGGAAGAGTAAAATATGATAGCACCATTTGCACCGCCCATCATGTTTACTAACGCCCCAATCGAAATTATCCAAACCACATACGTTCCCTGCTCATAATCTTTACCCACCAGTTGCAGCAGGTAAGTAATGTTGCAATTAATGCCCACAAACAAAAGCGCACCCATCAGCGTTAAATACTTTACCGATTTATAAAATACATCTCGCACATCTTCCATATCGTTATCGGCTATAGCGTGCGCCACTTTGGCGGTTACAATTCTATCCAACGCGTTCAGCGGAGTTTCAATAATGGTAGGTATGAATGAGGCAATGGCATAAATACCTACAAAGCTTAATGGTAGGAACTTGCCTATTAAAACCGAGTCAAGTGTCTTTAATCCCAATGCAGCAATAGAAGTAAAGGATAGAAGCAAGCCAAAACTTATCATTTCGCGCAAGCCTTGTTGTTTAAAGAAGCTCCAGTCGATGGTTAGAGAGGGCTTATCTTCTTTCAACAGATAAAGAACAAGCAACAACAACTGCAATGCGTAAATGCCCACATAGCTGCCAATAAACATAGGCAACGTAAGCAGTTTAAAGTAGTAGGCGAAGATGAGTGCGATGTAAGCAATGCGTATATAGATGTCGTTAAGATAGGAGGGAACCGTGCTCTTGAAAAGCGAAATAAGGTAAGTGGTAATAACGGTAGAGAAGGAAAGAAATAAACTGAACGGAAAAATGTAATAGAAGTAATCTATAATAAGCGGGCTCTCTTTGCGGTACTGCGCAATAATAAACTCGCGAAACACCACTAAGCCAATTGCTGAAACTACAAAGCCGATCAGCGGGAAGATTAGCATGAACCCGAAGAATCCATGATGCCCGTTCTTACTATTCCTGAAATGCGGAAAGTATTTAATGGTCATGTTAGTGACCCCGATAGGAATAAAGCTGGCAATTAAAGTAGAGAAGGCAAACATCACCCGCGCCAATCCAATCTCTTCCGGCTTAAGGAACTTAGGCTGAATAATGATAAGCGATACAAAGCCCAACAGAATACCTGCGTAGGAACTGATAGTATTCTTGATGCCTTGTCGTTGTATTATGCCCATTTGCTAATTAGTTCATCCACTTCTTATACCACAACTGAAACAAAAACAAGTAACTCAAGCGTTGAAACTCTATGGGCTCACCGGCAAGGTATTTATCGCGCATCTTAATCACACGGTCTACATTAAATATGTTTTGCTCGCGCAGTGTTTGTTCGTTCAATACATCCAGCAATACATGTTTCAGTTCTTTGCGCAGCCAGCTTTGCAGCGGAACACCAAAGCCCATCTTTGGGCGCTCCATCATCTCGCGCGGCACGTAATCGTGCACAATATCTTTCAGTATGTATTTGCCAATGCCGTTTTTGTATTTGAAAGAAGTAGGAAGTTTTGCCACAAACTCAATGATGCGCTGGTCGAGGAACGGCTCACGCCCTTCTAAACTAATGCTCATAGTAGCGCGGTCTACCTTCTGCAAAATATCATCTACCATATACGTTTTATACTCTGTTGCCTGAAACTTCGAAAGCAAGTAATACGCATCGTTCAATTTATTACCCTCATCAAAAGGAGTATTCAATTGTGTGATTTCTTTGTTAAGCAATTGCTGCGTTTCGTAAAAAGTCATTGCCTGGCTGATAATGTCAAACTGTTTTACTGGATTGGTGCTTGCAGCATAATCTTTCAGCTTGCTCAATTTATTTTGTGTAGAAACATCGCTGTGCAGCCAAGCAGGAATCAGTTTGCCCACAACCGCTGGAATCTTATTCAACTGATTGATTCTATCTACCGCATTAAAGTATTTCGGATAGCCCGCAAATATCTCATCACCACCATCGGCAGAAAGCGCAACGGTTACTTTCTCTCTTGCCATACGGCTTACCAATGTAGTTGGTATAGCCGATGTATCGCCAAACGGTTCGTCATAAATGTGTGGCAACTCATCCACCATATCCAGTGCATCTTTATACGTGCAGATGTGCTCGTAATGCTCCGTGCCTAAATAGTCGGCAACGTTCTTGGCATGGTGCGCCTCGTTAAACTTCGGGTCTTCAAATCCAATGGTAAAGGTCTTTATCTTCTGTGTGCTGTTCTTCTGCAATAAAGCTGTTACAGCCGTTGAGTCGTAACCGCCACTTAAGAACACACCCACGGGCACATCGGCAATCATCCGGTATTGAAAAGCAGAAAGCATTAATCGTTCTGTTTCCTTCTTTGCTTCTGCATATGAAATATCAAGCTTGGGTTCGTTGTAACAATCCACCACATCCCAATACTTCCAATCGGCTACATCCTTTGTTTGCAAGTCAATCTCCAGAATGTGGCCTGGATCTAACTTGTACGTGTTTTCGAAGATGGTATGTGGTGCAGAAATGTATCCGCGCTGGAAGTAAAGCGAGAGTGCGCTGTAACTAATCTGCTTTTTAAACTGCGGATGCGCATGAAATATCTTCAACTCCGAACCGAACAACAATAAATCGTTACTGTGATAATAGAACAAGGGTTTAACCCCCGCGCGGTCGCGGAACAAAATCACCTTCGCCTTCTGTGCATCATACAACGCAATGGCAAACATACCGATGAAGCGCTCGACACATTTCTCCCCCCACTTGGCATAGCTCTTTAATATTACTTCGGTATCGCTGTGCGACTTGAAAGTATAACCGTGCCCCTCAAGTTCTTTTCGTATTTCCTGATAGTTGTAAATCTCTCCGTTAAAGATTACGGTTAGCCCTTCCTCCTCAAACTTCATCGGCTGGTGTCCCAATGCCGATAGCTCTATAATGGATAATCGCCTGAAGCCTAAACCTACCTGTGCGCTACCGGTATCGAACAACTCATGTCCGCTATCATCAGGTCCGCGATGCAGAATAGTATCGCTCATTTTTTTGAGCAAGTCTAAATTCCCGTTTCGATTAAAATCAATAAACCCGGCTATTCCGCACATCGGGTGCGAATGTAGCAATTTGATAATTTGAGATTAGCGGTTATGGGGCGTATGTCACTCTGAGCGTAATCGAAAGGGGAAAGCGGAAGTGCTTCGACTTCGCTCAGCCTGACATACCCGTAGGGTATCTGAAGCGTGTCAAATAATTTTACTTTCGCGGTTAATGATAGATTTTGTTTCTCCTCTTTCAGGAAAAAAACTTACCCCGCAGAACAACGAACTAATTTCAGAAACCGGAGAAAAATTTCCGGTAGTAAATGGTATTCCGCGCTTTGTTCCTCAAGACAATTATGCCAGTGCCTTTGGTTTGCAATGGAAGAACTTTGCCAAGACTCAACTCGATAGTTTCAATGGTACAAAGATTTCCCAGGAACGCTTAGAGCGTTGCCTCGGCTTTCCTATCGAACAGCTACAGGGCAAGAACCTGCTGGAGGTAGGCAGCGGAGCAGGAAGATTTACCGAACTGTTTGTAAAAGGTGGCGCGCACGTCCACACCGTTGACTTAAGTGTAGCCGTAGAAGTAAACAAAGAGAACATCGGGCAAGCCGATAATTATAAGATAGCTCAGGCAAGTGTGTATGAACTTCCGTTTGCCAAACAAAGTTTTGATGTGGTGATTTGTTTGGGGGTGATTCAACATACACCAAGCAGTGAGAAAACAATCGAAGCACTTTGGCAAATGGTAAAGCCCGGAGGTTTACTGGTTATTGACCATTATATCTGGCGCATTAATTATTATTTCAATCCGGCAACCTACTACCGTTTGGTGCTAAAGGAAATGAAGCCACAAACTTCCAAGAAGATTGTAGATGCACTGGTTAATTTCTTCTTCCCATTACACTGGGCGTTCAGAAACATTGCTCCGCTGGAATGGTTGCTGAAAAGAGTTTCGCCTCTTATTACTTTTATGAAACCGCACCCGGAGTTAAGTCGACAAGAACACTTTGAGTGGGCGCGCTTAGATACTTATGATTCGTTGACCGATTATTACAAGCACTTGCGTACGCCTGACCAAATTAAAACGGAGTTGGAAAAACTGGGCGCAAAGAACATCTGGATAAACAAAGGTGGAAACGGAGTAGAAGCGCGATGCAAAAAATAAACGGCCGCCTCACCGGTTTACTATAAATGCGAAAACAGAAGAATGTTTTAGTTTTTTACAATCATCTTTCCTCCTTTATTAAAAAGGACTTACAAATTCTATCCGAAGAGTTCAACGTAAAGAGCCACGATTTTTTGCCGAAGAAGAAATGGCAAACGCCATTTAGTTTTTCTGCACAAAAGCTTTTTCTCTTGCGCTATATCTGGTCTGCCGATTTAATTGTAGTGCAGTTTGCCGGTTATCATTCTTTTCTTCCTGCACTTTGGGCAAAAGTATTTGGCAAGCCTTGTTTAATTATCTCCGGAGGAACAGATGCCCATTACTTTCCGAAGATTGGTTACGGTAACTGGCAAAAGAAATTTTTGAGTTGGTTTACAAAAGCATCTTTTCAGTGGTGTTCTCATATTGCCCCTAAACATAAATCGTTGATGCAATGCGACTACAACTATGACAAGCAAGAGCCCGCTCAACAAGGCATATATGCACGCTTGCCGCAACTTAAAGTTCCGTTTACAGAAATCACCAACGGTTACGATACAGTTAAGTGGCACTGCACAAAAACTAAGAAGAAGAACACCTTCATCACCGTAAGCGGTGCGTGGGAATATTCCTTTCAGCAACAACTCAAAGGCATTGATCTAATTCTGGAAGTTGCATCTATGTTTCCCGACTGTGAGTTTATCATTCTGGGAGTTGATAATCAAAGCAGAATACAAACCCAATCAGCCAAGGTAAAGATTCTTCATGCTGTTAAGAATGAAGAGCTGATAGATATCTTTAGCGAATGTGAATTTTATTTGCAGCTATCCATGGCAGAAGGCTTTCCCAACTCTCTCTGCGAGGCTATGTTGTGCGAGTGCATTCCAATTGGCTCCAACGTATTTTCCATTCCCGAAATAATTGGCGATAGTGGTTTTGTTTTACAAAACAGAAATGTTGATGAGTTGAGAAGACTCATTCAACAGGCGTTGAATGCTGATAAAAATGTGCTTAAGAAGAAAGCGCAGTTGCGAATTGCCGAGAACTATACTTTGGAGAAACGCAAAGAGAAACTGCTATCGCTTTGCAGAAACCTATAAGGTTTGTAATAATTGAGATAAAATATTCGTTTGATTTCTTCTGCTGAAAACCTGTTCGCGATGGTCGCTATATTTAAAAGCACCTTTAGTTTGAGTAAAGTAGTTAAGCGAAGCTTCTAATTGTTTTTTAGTATCAGCTTCACCCGCAAAATCAATCATTGGTTTTCTTCCTGTTTGCTTTAATATCTCTGCCGCGTTTCCATTTAACGGTCCAAACGAAATCATTTCGCTTTTCGAGGCGAGGTATTCGAACAGCTTACCGGTAAGTATAAGTGCATTGTCTTTTACATCAGGTATTACAAATAGCAACATGCTTGCTTCCTGCATTAACTCAATGGCTTTGCTGTGACCAACAAAATCAATATAACTAACGCAATCATTCAATCCGTTTTCAGAAATACTTTGCTTGACCAAATCATCCACTCTGCCTATGAACTCAATTCGTAATTCGTAATTCGTAATTCGCAATTCTTTAATTGCTTTCCATAGCACTTCAACATTCTGACTCGCCATTAAATTTCCTACATATCGAATAGTGAATTTGTCTTGTGTCTTGTGTCTTGTGTCTTGTGTCTTGAAATCCTCCTCGTCAAATCCATTCATCAATACTTCAATCTTCTTCGCTCTATTCTCAAACTCATGCTTCATTCCTGGGCTAATCACCGTAACTAAATCGGCAGTTTGCAACACTTT
This sequence comes from Chitinophaga pinensis, assembly GCA_945867505.1. Taxonomy (GTDB): domain Bacteria; phylum Bacteroidota; class Bacteroidia; order Chitinophagales; family LD1; genus Bog-950. The sequence continues at coordinate 8,844 of CAMBIM010000046.1, read as the reverse complement.
CGTTTCGAGGGCTTTGTCTTTTTGCTTGGTGGCTTCAGTTCTCGGTAAAATGTTGTTGTAAAATATTCCTGTCCACGGGTCGCGGAAATCGGCAATCCATTTTACTCCATATTTCTCTTTCAGATCTAATCCTATTAAATGCGTGGAGTGCGGAGGTCCGGTAGTGATAATGGCATCAACCTTTTCGGTCTTCAGAATTTCCTCTGCTTGCTTAACCGCATAACTAACCCAACCCATTCGCGCATCAGGTACAAAAAAATTAGCGCGGATGTATTCCGATATTTTTTGAAAGAAAGATTTGTTCTGATGCGAGCCAACCGATACCACCGGCATTGACTTTCCCTTCTTCCCTTTCAGCATATTATAAAACTCAAACGGCTCGAAAGTTTTGGTGCGATACACTTTAAGAGAAGGAGAAATTTCTTTCAGCAGCGATTCATCGTAATAAGGATAACTGCCATTGGCAACAGTTACAATTATTGGCTCCCAGCCAAACTCCGGTAAGTATTTCGAAAACTTTAGAAAACGCTGCACGGCAACTCCACCAGCAGGCGGAAAATAATATGTGAAGATTAGAACCTTCCTGCTCACTTCTTTTTTGTTGTAGGCTTAGCTTTAGGTGCAGCCTGTTTAACTTCTTCTTTGGGTTCTGCCTCAATTTCTTTCATCTTTTTATAACCGGCAAAACCTAAAGTGCTAAATACAAACGCCAACAAAATAAACGAGCCTGCATAGGCAATTTTGTTTCCGGTGTAATACGATTGTGGCTCGAATCGGAATTCAACAGTGTGTTTACCTTCTGGCAAAGCCATACCGCGTAACACATAGTTGCAACGGAAATGAGTTTGCTCTTTTCCATCTATGTATGCTTTCCAACCATTCTCACCTGCATAATAAATTTCAGAGAATACAGCAACCTGCGGTGTAAAAGAGGTGTAACCATAAGTAAGTTTATTAGGTGTGTAAGTTTCTAACTTAATAGTGGCAGTAGAATCATTGCCCAGATTTTTTTCTGAAACTAAAGCATCAAAATCTTTATGAATAACTGCTGTGCTACCTGGAATAAAAGTTGCAGAACCAAGCGTGTCAATTTCTTCATCGGCAGTTTGCGCATGAATAATGCTGCTCACAAACCACACATTGCCCAATGCGCCAGGGTTTGGAATTACCCTTTCATTTCCTTTATCGTCAGCCACTTTAAAATATTTGGTATTAAGCATATCAAACACTTTTGGGTTGCGTTGCGAAATTTGTCGCTCAATTAAATCCTGATAAATCTGAAGTTTAGCGGGGCTATATCCGCCAACCAATTTATGGAAGTAAGCAGGTGATGCGGTATTGAACGGGTCAACTGTTTGGTCATATACGCGGTAGTCAACATCTTTATCCTGCAAAATTTGTTGATCGGATGGCGATGGCAGAAAACTTTTTGCCACCTCTGTGTTCTCCTGAAAATCTTCTGAATTCAAATAGCGATTTGCAACTAACCAACCATCTATCAAAAAGATAACGGCAACAGCTGCCGCAAACAAATTGGCAGAAATAGTTTTGCGCATAAACAACCAAATCGCACCAAAGGCAGCACCGGCAAAAAACAAGGAACGAAATGCATCGGTATGAAGCATAGAAGCACGGTCTTCTCTTAAAGCTGCCATCAACCAATCAGGAAATTGTTTGGCAATTTCCAAATCGTTTTTGCTAGTGTATGAAGCTCCAATACCCAGCAATCCGAAAACCAAAATTATTCCACCGGTAATTCCACCGGATATAAAAAGTTTCTTCTTTAAATCTTCGCCTTCTACTTTACCGGTAACAATTTCGTTCAATGCTAATAAGCCCAAAAGCGGAAAGCACAATTGCAAGATTGCCAAAGCCATAGTTGGCGTTCTGAACTTATTGAACATTGGTAAATTCTCGAAGAGAAATTTGAATATTCCTGTGTTGTGTCCGAATGAAAGCAATAAGAAGAAAATAGAAATACCCAACAATGCCCATTTGATTGGCGAGCGAACAATGAACAAGCCTAACACAAACAGAAAGAACACTGCCGCACCCAAATAAACCGGACCGGAAGTAAACGGTTGGTCGCCCCAATAGGTTGGCATACGTTTAATAATGTTATCAGCCGATTGAATTCCCTTTTCGTTCAATGCTTTGTAAGAAGCCGAACTGGTGGAAAGTTCACTGCCGCTTGCACCACCTTTAATATTTGGAATCAGGATTGAAAGAAATTCAAAATCGCTTGCTCCTTCGCTCCAACGCGTGGCATATTCAAAATCTAACCCACCGGTTGAAGTGCTTTTCTTTTCTGTCAATTGACTTCCACCACCGCGCATGGTTTGTTTGCCATATTCCCAAGTGCTCCACAAGTTCGCAACGTTTGGAACAAACGATAAGCCTGCTGCTAATATCAATACACCGGTTGCTTTACTGAACTCTACAATTTTCTTTTCTAAAATACTTTCTACCAAAAAATAAATCCCCAACAAACCCATAGTGAGCAAGAGGTAGTAAGTAATTTGAAAGTGATTCGCATCAATGTTTAAAGAAAGAAACAAAGCAGTTATTGCTCCGCCCATTAAAATTTTTCCGCGATACGCCAACACCATTCCACCAATAGCGGGAGCCATTAATGCCATTGCCATTACTTTGGTATTGTGTCCGGCTTCAATGCTTATTAAGTTGAAAGATGCGAGACCGTATGCCAGCGAACCTGCTAAAGCCAGCCAGCTATTTACGCCAAAGCAAAGCAACAGAATATAGAAACCGGAGAACATGAAAAACAATAACACCGATGCTTCTGGGAAAACAACTTGAAATATTTTAGGAAAATAATTAACCCAGTTGCCCGGATACAATACTGAAATTTGAAACGTGGGCATTCCGCCAAACATGCTGTTTGTCCAAAGTGCTTGCTCGCCTGTTTTTTCTTTCCAAGCAATGGTCTCCTGTGCCATGGCTTTCCACTGCGTGGTATCATGCGCGCCTAAGGTCATTCCTTTATAATAGGGGTAGAAATAAATTACAGTGAGTAAAGCGAAAGTGAGCACTGCGGCTAAGTGAGGCAGAATTCTTTTTTGCATAGTGTTGTTTGTTGCGCCCGAAAATAATAATTCAAGCAAAAGGGACGGGGTGACGGGTGACAAGTTGAAGTAGCGAATAGTTCATCTCGTAACTCATCCCTTTGTCCCTTGTCACTTTCTCTTACTTTTGGGTTTTATTAATCAATATATCAGCTCATCGCTCATTAGCTAAATATGGAAAACGATACGATTCTTGTAACCGGTGCAGGCGGACAAATAGGAACAGAATTAGTTCTTGCTCTTCGAAAGATTTATAAAAATGTACTTGCTTCGGATTTAAAAGATGGCTCGGCTGAATTGAAAGCAGGCGGTGAGTTTATTCGTTTAGATGTTTTATATAAAAATGGATTAGCAGATTGTGTTAAGCGTTTTAAGGTTACGCAAATTTATCACCTCGCGGCTATTCTTTCTGCTACCGGTGAAAAGAATCCCGAAATGGCGTGGCGCATTAACATGAAAGGTTTGCGTAATGTGTTGGACGTTTGCGTAGAGAACAATGTGAAGAAATTATTTTTCCCTTCCACCATTGCAGTTTTTGGTCCATCAACACCAAAACAAAATACACCACAATACACCGTAACGGAACCCAATACCATTTACGGAATTAGCAAGCAAGCCGGTGAGCGTTGGTGCGATTGGTATTTTCAAAAGCGCGGGTTAGATGTCCGGTCACTTCGTTATCCGGGATTAATTTCATACAAAACGAAAGCCGGTGGAGGAACTACCGATTATGCCGTAGATATTTTTTTTGAAGCGGTGGAGAATAAAAAATATGAATGCTTTTTGAAAGAAGATACGTTGCTACCCATGATGTATATGCCCGATGCCATTCGTGGAACTATTGCGCTTATGGAAGCTTCGGCAGAAAAAATCACCTGTCGTTCTGGCTATAATTTTTCAGGCTTTAGTTTTTCTCCTAAAGAATTAGCTGCTGAAATAAAAAAGACGATTCCTGATTTTACGGTTACTTATAAACCTGATTTTCGTCAACCCATAGCCGATAGCTGGCCGCAAAGTATTGAAGATACTGTAGCACAAAAAGACTGGAACTGGAAACCCGAATTTGATTTAGCCAAGATGACTAAAGATATGTTGGTAAATATTGAAGCGATGCATCAGGCTGAAGTGAAGTAGCATTACTTCTTCTTAATTCCGTTTAGTATATACATAAACCGGAAGTTTATCACGTTATTATACTGACCATTTGTTTTGGTGCCTGATTCTGCTGGTCTCATACTGATAAATGAGTATGAAAATTTAGCACCAAGATAAAACTGCTGTTTAATAACAAAGCCAAAAGCTGCAAAGCCGCTTAAATCAAAACGCTTACGTGCTTGATAGTTTGATTGAACCGTTGCATCAACTCCATCAGGGTTTATCTCTCTTACACGTACCAATATAGATGGAGTTAAGCCAAGACTGAACATTACTAATTTTTTATCGTGTACGTTTAATAACGAAACAGGTATGTCTATATAGTCCAACTGAACCTGATAAAGTTGTAGTAATGACGCATTTTGATTGGGTACAATACGGGTTTTTGCACCCTTCATAGAATAATGTATTTCTATGCTGGTTGAAAGAAACCTGTGATAGCGAACCATTACCCCAACACCTCCCTGAAAACCAAGGTAATTGTAGCCAGCTTGCCTATCTCCATCTATTTGGCATGCATTTAATCCTACGCTAAATAATCCCTTGAACAGTCCATCGCGTTTAAAATCAAAATCTTCTTTATTGTCGGTACTGGCTTTCTTTTTTTCTCTGCGTTGCTTAGGAGTTTCGGCTTCGGCTTCTTCTTCATCGCTTGGGTAAACAAATTTTTCGGGCTTTGGAGTGTCTACCGGTTCTTGTTTTTTGTCTTTTTTGCCAAAATCAATTGAAATAGTGCCGTCTTTATACTGCGTTTGAGCAAAAGCCACAAATGGCAATAAGAATATCAACAATGTTAGTTTCTTCTTCATGTTATAAAATATCAGAAAAATAATTTCGTTCAGTTTTTACAACGCAAAGCAAATAAAAATTTGTGCGCGTTAGTTCAATTAACACTAAAACGAATATGCTTAAATACAACATAAACTTACTAAAGAAAGTAGAAGATATTTTGAAGGAAGGCGGCTACACTATTCGTTACGAGAAAGGAAATTTTCAGAACGGTTACTGTGTTTTAGAAAAAAGAAGAGTGGTAGTTATCAATAAGTTTCACGAACCCGAAGCTAAAATAAACTCGATGGTGGAGATTCTTGTTAACGCAACCGATTTAGAATTAGATAATCTTTCCAGCGATAGTATGCAGCTTTTTCAGCAGATAAAAACAGAGAAAGAATCTTTGTTCGAAAAGTGATTTTTCTTTTTGCAATCTTAAATTTTCAATATTAAATATGGAAGTTACTTTCCTTGGAACAGGCACATCAGGCGGAGTTCCGCTAATTGGTTGCCAATGCCATGTTTGTAAAAGTAACGACCCGCGCGATAAACGTTTGCGCACTTCTATTTTAATTCAAACACAAGATTTAACTTTTGCTGTTGATTGTGGACCAGATTTTCGTCAGCAAATGCTGCGCGAAGATGTTCGTAATCTGGACGCTATTTTAATGACACATTCGCACAAAGACCACACCTGTGGCTTTGACGATATTCGAGCGTTCAACTTTATACAGAAAAAAGCGATGGATGTTTATTGCACGCAAGAAACCGAAGCAGGAATTAAAGAGCAATTCAGCTACGCTTTTAACGATACGGATTATCCGCATTTACCAAAAATGGATTTCAAAACCATTCATCATTCTCCATTCACTATTCACTCCTTAGTAGTTCAGCCCATTGAAGTAATGCACGGTTCAATGAAAGTGAATGGCTACAGGATTGGCGATTTCACGTATATAACCGATGCCAAAACTATTACTAAAGAAGAGCGCGATAAAATACGCGGCTCAAAAATTTTGGTGGTGAATGCACTTCGCCCCGAAGATCACTATTCGCACTTTACTATTGAAGAAGCATTAGAGTTAGTAGCGGATGTAAAACCCGAACTGACTTACTTTACGCACATGAGCCACCAGTTTGGTTTACATGCCGAAATGGAGCAGAAACTTCCTGCCAATGTTCGTGTGGCTTATGATGGTTTGAAAATTAAAGTTTGAAACTTTCTTCGCTCAAATATTTCAATACATTTACCAATTATCGCTCATTAGTAATTACTCACTCAAACTAATTTATGGCAGATTATTTTAAAAGAAAATCTATTCCGCAACTCATCAGCGAGTCAGAAGCAGGTGACCATGCGCTTACACGAACGCTTTCTTCTTTCAATTTAGTTACGCTTGGTATTGGTGCTATTATCGGTGCAGGTTTATTTTCTATAACTGGTGGTGCGGCAGCCAATAATGCAGGACCGGCCGTAACTATTTCTTTCATCATCGCTGCAGTTGGTTGCGCTTTTGCAGGTTTGTGCTATGCTGAATTTGCCAGCATGATACCCGTGGCAGGAAGTGCTTACACTTATGCATACGCTACTATGGGCGAGTTTATTGCCTGGGTAATTGGTTGGGATTTGGTGTTGGAATACGCTGTGGGGGCAGCAACTGTTGCCATTAGTTGGTCTCGCTATTTAATTAAGTTGTTGGAGTACTACGAAATTTATTTGCCCGCTCAATTCGTCATGTCACCCTTCGATGCCGTCACCTCGGGAGATGGCTCGGTGGTAACTGGTTTGATAAATGTTCCGGCAGTATTTATAGTAGTGGTGGTTTCGATGTTGCTGATTAAAGGCACTCGCGAATCGGCTTTTGTAAATAATATTATTGTGTTGCTGAAGGTGACTGTGGTTATTGTTTTTATAGCTTTAGGATGGGCGTATATCAATACCGCTAACTACACTCCTTATATTCCTGAAAACATTGGCAAGTTTGGTGAGTTTGGTTGGAGCGGAATTATTCGCGCTGCGGGTATTATTTTCTTTGCTTACATCGGCTTTGATGCTGTGAGCACTGCCGCGCAGGAAGCAAAAAATCCGGCTAAAGGAATGCCGATTGGCATTTTGGTCTCATTAGCAATTTGCACTGTGTTGTATATTTTGTTTGCGCACGTTATGACCGGTCTTGCTCACTACACTGAGTTTCAAGGGCAAGACGGAATTGCACCTGTAGCGGTTGCTATTAGACATACACCATACATTTGGTTGCAACAAGCGGTTATCATCGCTATTCTTGCAGGGTATTCTTCTGTTATTATGGTGATGTTGATGGGGCAATCGCGCGTGTTTTACAGTATGAGTAAAGATGGTTTGTTGCCGAAAGTATTTTCTGATGTGCATCCAACATTCAAAACTCCTTATAAATCGAATTTGCTTTTCATGCTCTTTGTAAGTTTGTTTGCGGCTTTTGTTCCAGCCCGTGTGGTTGGTGAAATGACGAGTATTGGAACCCTGCTTGCCTTTATAATTGTATGTGCCGGTGTTCTTTATATGCGTTACAAAATGCCTGATGCTCCGCGTGTTTTCAAAACGCCTTTTGTTCCAGTTGTTCCTATTCTGGGTATCCTTGTTTGCTTTGGTATGATGGTATTTTTACCGGGCGATACTTGGTTGCGTTTGGTAATTTGGATGGCAGCGGGCTTGGCAATTTATTTTGGCTATAGCGCAAAAAGAAGCAAGTTGAGAAATAAGTAAATAGCAAATAGTTAGTGGCGAGTAGTGAAAGGCAATTTGCTGTTCACAACTCGCCACTTGATTTTAAATACTAACCCATTTGATTATGAGTACAGAAAAAAAATCACTAAACCTTCTTGATGCTACATTGATTGTTTCCGGCTCTATGATTGGCTCCGGAATTTTTATTGTGAGTGCCGATATTTCGCGACAAACAGGCGGAGCGGGTTGGTTGCTCTTGTCATGGATTATTTCGGGAGTAATTACACTTTTTGCGGCCTTGAGTTATGGGGAGTTGGCGAGCATGTTTCCTCATGCAGGCGGACAGTATGTTTATTTAAAGAACGCTTACAACCCTTTAGTTGGATTCCTTTATGGCTGGACAATTTTCTTAGTGGTTCAATGTGGAACTATCGCTGCTGTGGCAGTGGCTTTTGCCAAATACACTGGTGTGTTGTTTCCGGTTTTAAGCGAGAACAATATTTTGTTTGAAGTAGGAAACTTTAAAATTTCAGCGGCTCAACTCTTCGGTATTTTTTCCATTCTGGTTCTTACGCTTATTAATAGCAGAGGGATTAACTACGGAAAAATTGTTTTGCGTCTTTTTACTTCGGCTAAGTTGCTTGCGTTGTTTGGAATAATAGTACTCGGGATTTTTGTTTACGGAAGTTCCGAAACATGGAGTATGAACTGGAGTGATGCGTTTAGTTTATCGCACTATGCAAAAGATGATGCCGGCAATTGGATACAAAGTAACCTTTCTGCTATTGCCCTAATGTCTGCTGTTGGTGTTGGCTTGGTGGGTTCGCTTTTTAGCAGCGATGCATGGAATAATGTAACGTTTATTTCGGGCGATATTGAAAACCCAAAGCGCAATATTCCTTTGAGTTTGGCTATAGGGACAATTATTGTTGTGTCACTTTATCTTTTAGCGAATGTTGCGTTCTTGTATTTGCTTCCTCTTGCCGGTAATCCTGATGGTACTACAACTATGGCGCGCGGAATTCAATTTGCACAGAATGAAAGAGTAGGAACGGCTGCAGCACAAATGATGTTTGGCGGAGCGGCTGCGGTTATCATGGCGGTGCTGATTATGATTTCCACTTTCGGTTG
>CAMBIM010000045.1 GCA_945867505.1 Chitinophaga pinensis | reverse complement strand
CTACCTACTACGTATTGCAAGAAGTTTTTGCCAATCATTTCGGCTTTCATGTTCTCGCTAAAGCTTAAACTCATAGCGTTACCGCCCAGCCAAATTCTGCCTGCCTGATAGCTGGCGAAAACAATAAAAGGAATCATGGGTGGAATGCTGATATTGGAAGCAAGGATGGAAAGTGCTTTGTTGAGTTTGAAGAACCAGGCAAAGAAAATAACGAACCAAATTTGAAAGCCCCAGAAGGGAGTAATGCCCCAAAAAACACCCACAGCCATGCTCCATGCTTTTACGCTTGGCGTTTCGTGCGAGCGAATAAGGTGCATTTCTAATAATGCCCGCCAGTCATTTCTAAAAATGTGGCGAAAAAAATCACGCGGCTTTATCCAGGCAAAAGTCCAGAATACTAAAACGGTATTCAATACGCTGATGCGCGAGAAATCTTTGAAGGGGCGGAAATGCGAAATGCGCTCCTCTGCCGGTGGGTAGTATACCTTAACCGGTACGGCCATTACATCTAACCCACTCCACGAGCCGCGAACGATGACTTCTATTTCAAATTCATATTTGTAAGTAAAGAAGCGAATACCCTCCAACGCCTTAACCGGATACAAGCGATAACCCGATTGTGTATCGGGAACAGTAATACTGGTTTCGAGCGTAAACCAAAAGTTAGAGAACTTATTGCCAAAACTGCTTTTGCCGGGCACTGAACTTTGGCTCATGTTTCGCGCACCAATAACTATTGCGTTTTTGTTTTTCTCTAAGGCATCGAGCATTGTCGGCAGGTCATCGGCAAAATGTTGTCCGTCTGAGTCAAGTGTAATTACATAATCGTAATAGTGTTTACGCGCAAAGGCAAAGCCCTCGCGCAAAGCCCAACCTTTGCCTACGTTCTTTAAATAGCTATGTAATTTTATTTGAGGAAACTGTGCCAGTATGTCCCAGGTATTATCGGTAGAACCATCGTTGACCACACAAACATCATCGGTATATTCCAACACATCTTTTATTATCTGCGCGATGGTGGTGCTGTTGTTGTAGGTAGGTATGAGCACACAACAGCTATGCTCTTTAAACTTGTTTTTGTAAACCCCTTTATCCATTTACAAACTCGCCTTTGAATCTGAAAAACATTTCTTCGGGGGTAGAATAAGTGGCGCTTACAAAAAACGTATCGCCAACTTCTTTATCAATTTTAATCTCGCACAGCAACTCCTTTACTTTGGTGGGGTTGAGCAGTGCAAGGAACTTAATATGATGAGCTAACTTCATTTCGAAATTCTTACCGGTTACCTTGTTCAGCGTTTCCTGCAACATTTGTGTTTGGCAAACACCGGGAACCACCGGCAGGTCGGGAAAGTGTCCTTTAAATATTTCGTGTGTGGCATTAAAACTAACCTTAGCGCGGTAGGTTTGTCCTTCTTTACTTGATTCGATGATATTATAGAAACTTCCTAGAAGCATGGGATAAATTTGTGCGATAAATAAAGGAACTATTTAACGGTAAACAAAGCATCGTCTACCGCTGCGTTTATTTGCTTAGATGAAAAAGTGAGAATGGTGTTATCGCCCGAGGCTTCGTTCATTTCAATTTTTGCAGCGGTGAAATCTTTTTTATCTATTACCAGCACAATGGTGCTTAAAAAGTTCTTGAGCATTTTTGATAGAGGTTTCAGTTCTACTCTAACCTGATTGCTGCTTTCAGAAAGACTAAAGGTAAAATCTTTGCCGTTAAACAAACTGCCGTTGATAGAGCCCACAATAATATTGTTGAGTTGCTGAAACACTTTACTGCGGTGCATGTCCATTTGCTGTGTTTTCTTATCGTCTTTCATCAGCATTTTTCCGCTGTTCATTACAATCAGATTCTTTACCGGAGTAAGATATTCTAAACGTACTCTGCTATCTTTTTTGAAATAGAATTTTCCTTTGGAGATTGCCTTATCAGAAAGCATACTCATGTTCTTCTCTTGTAAAAAATCGCATTGGATGGTTGAAATCTTAGTGGATGCTTCGATAATTTTCTTTTGAAGAGCGGCTGCATCTTTTGCAGGCGTGAAGGATTGCGCCCGCAATAGCTGAGGTGCAGAAACAGAAAACAGCAACAGGAACAAACAGGTTAGTCTCATCTCCAATTAATAATAGGCTTTAGTATTCAGCAAGTCGTCTAGCCGAACAATTTCGAATCCACGCGCTTGTGCTTGTTTTATAAAGGCAGAAAGGATGCCAATAGTGAATTGCCCCCAGTCGTGGAAGAGAATTATATCTCCGTTACTTAAGTTTTTAAGAGATTTTTGCAGAAGCTGCTCTGCGCTCTTGGCATTTGTATCATACGTGCGGATGCTCCAGCCAATGCAATCGTAGCTGCCTTTTTCAATTGCGTTCTTCACCATTGGGTTGGTAACGCCATAAGGCGGTCGAAAGAATTTTGGCTTTTTGCCCGTTACGCGTATAATCTCCTCATCGCATAGCTGTAAATCGCGCAACATATTATTACCGCTATTCAAAGAAAACCAGTACGTGTGGGAGTAGCTGTGGTTACCTATAACGTGGCCTTCATCTACCATTCGTTTCACCAAGGCTTCGTTCCCAGCAATGTTTTTACCGATTAAGAAAAATGCTGCGGGAACATTTTCAGCCTTCAATAAATCGAGCAAGCGAGGAGTAAAATCTACCATCGGTCCGTCATCGAAGGTAATGGCGATGGCTTTGCGGTCTTTGCTGCCGTGCGAAAGTGCTTTAATAAAGAAGTTAGATTGGATAAAGTAAGAGCCATACATAATCAGCACCAAATAGCTGATAACTACAATAGCAATTAACCTGCCCTCATGGCGTGAAATGTTGAATTTCCAGCCAAAAAAAATGAGGACGGACATAACAACAACAAAAACTATACGGGCTCTGACAGAGTTTAACATGCTTTGAAAAGCATTAGCGAATGGTTGTGCTTATGCGAATTGTAAAGTAAAATATTTTTGGGTGAGCGGTTTCGGTTTTCGAGAATAACAGCATCCGGTATTTGTTGGCTCTTCAGAATTTTACTTGCCAGCCAAAACGCAAAAGCAGAGGAGGTCATATACTCACCACAAAGATGCTTGTAAGCAAGAATGGTTTGAGTGGTAAAAAGGTTTTTGTTCAATTCAATTCTTGTTTCATCTACTTCTTTAGCTCCACTGATACCGGTTATTATTACATCTATTTCTTCCATCGATGAATGGTTCTCTTGAAGAAAGGAAAGAATGTGATTTCTAATTTCTCCTTTATTCTCAGGTTTGTAGAAAGTTTTGTTGCCGATAAAACTTCCGTAAGAGTTTTCGTTCTTCTCTTTGGATAAAACAAAAAATGCAGCCCCCTCTCCTGCTAAAATACCCTTGTTCTGCGCTCCGTAAATATCTAAGTTGCTGCAAGGCTCTTGGCGAAGTTCATTGGTCTTCTTCATAGCCGCATACTTATAATCACTTACTTCATCGTAAGCACCCACAAGAATGTTGTCAGTGTTTTCAAGAGTCAATAGTTGCGCATCGGTCAAGGCGCTTTCAAAAGAAAAGCCTTTATGCGAAAATGTATTGTTGTGCGAAAAGCATTTGCAGAGCAAAGCGATATTCGAACTAACGGTGTTGTGCGTTGACTGAATAAAAGTGGTTGGACTTACAATCGTCTCCTCCACTTCAATCAAACTCCGCAAAAACTTCTGCGATACTTCCGGTAAGCCAAGAGCAGTGCCGGTAGTGATAGCACCTGGAACATCAATTCCCGCATCGCGTAAGGCAATCATTCCCGCAGCCGTTCCGTATTTCATTAACCTTCCCATTCTGCGGAGAGAACCGGCATCGAAAAACTTAGCGTAATCGGCATCCACACAAGCCAACCGGTTTGTGGCATACTCTTTTACCTCCGGCAGAAACACCGAATTATCGAAAGTATGTTGCGGAGAAATACAACCAATGCCGTTTATATACAATGTCATCAGTTTGCTTTTGAAAAGATTACCGATGAACAATTACCGCCAAACCCAAATGAGTTACTCATTACATGATTTACTTCTATGTTTTGCAACAACTCTGTTACCGGTGTAAAATCAAGTTCTTTCATTTTAGTTTGAAAACGAAGATTAGGGAAGATGATTCCATTTTCGATAGAAAGAATACAATACACTGCTTCAATTCCTGCACATGCACCAAGGGTATGTCCGGTATAGGGTTTAGTTGAACTTGCCTTTGGCACTGCTCCAAAAATACGTTGCACAGCAATGCCTTCCGATAAATCATTATTCGGTGTGCCGGTGCCGTGTAAATTGATGTAATCAATATCTTTTGCAGCAAGTCCGCTCATTTCGAGCGCGCCCTGCATAGCCATAAAGTTTCCTTTGCCCTCCGGTGATGATGCTGTTTGGTGAAAGGCATCGTTGGCGTTGGCATAACCGCTTAATGTTGTAGTTGGTTTTTTAGAGAGTGTAGCCGCAACTTTTTCTGAAACTAATACCACATATCCAGCGCCTTCGCCTAAGTTCAAACCTTTGCGGTTATCATCATAAGGTGTGCATGGATTTGTATCCAGAATCATCAATGAATTAAAACCGTTTAGGGTGAAGCGGCTCATGGCATCGCAGCCACCGGCAACTACAATATCCAGTTGATTGGATTTAATCAAGCGCGCGCCATAAGCCATGGCATTTGCCGATGAAGAACAGGCGGTGCTGATAGTGGTGATATGTTCTTTAATACCAAGCTCATTTGCCACCAATTCTGTAACATAACCGGCATCATAAGGGTCTTCCTCTATCAGCTTGTTGGTGTTACCGTCCTCCATAAAGTATTTGTAAATGGTTTCGGTTTTATCCATGGCACCAACAGTGTTGGCAGAAACGAAACCGGTTCTCCATTTTTTGAAATCAGGAATATTGGCATCGGTCACTGCTTCTTTAGCGGCAATTAAACTAAATAAAGCTGTTCGCGGTTCGTTGCTGTTTAAACCGCAACGGGCAGCCAGTTCTTCGTTGGTCAATTTTACTTCGGCAGCGGGAAGAGTTTCAGCGTAGCGTGTAGTTAGAACCGTAATTTTCGAAACACCTGTTTGCAAATTTCGCAGCGATGCAAAGTTTTCTGCCACGTTATTTCCGATAGCAGAAATAGCACCCTTACCTGCAATGTGTATTTGTTGAGATTTCCCTTGCATAATACAAGACCCTTCGACTTCGCTCAGGGTGACATCACCCTTATGAAATGCCAATTAGGAAAATTATTTTTTGTGCTCGGTAATGTAATCGGCAATAGATTTTACCGTTTTAAAAACTAACGGTCCATCTTGTGGATTAGCCAATTTGATTCCGTATTTCTGCTGTAGCAATACAATTAGTTCTAAAGCATCAATTGAATCTAATCCGAGACCTTCTACAAACAGCGGTTGGTCATCGCCAATATCTTCGGGTTTAAGGTGCTGTAAATTCAGTTGCTCTATAATTTGCACTTTCAATGTATCTATAAGTTCAGACATAACAATGTGTTGAAGAATTAAAGTGTTTATGTGTTAAGGTTGTTCCAGATTCTGTTTACGTTCTCTGCGTTGTTTTTCAGAGTGGTTTCACTGCCCGTATTTTCTACTAAATAAAAAAATGCTTCTGCTTTGCTACTGTAGTAATCTGCCCAGCCCGAAATACACGCTTTTACTTTTCCTGTTTCAAAAAGCAAGTTCACATAATCTGTTTGAAACGTTGCGTCAAATATATCAAAAACGAAACATGCGGCTTCGCCCTTAATGCGGTGACGGATGCAGATTTCGCCAATGAGAACATTGGGAAGTGTGTAGACAAACAGCGAAGGGCTGGGTGCAGTAGCAATGCTTGCTTGGTATTTTATATCGGTATCTAAACTGCTGTTGGCGCTGCTTAAAATAATTCCTATTTGCTCGGGATGATAGGTCTCACTTAGTTTTTGCGTGCGCAATAAAAGCTCGGAAGCGATGAAACCTGTTTTGCACAGGTTATCCATCTTAAAAAACTTAGGATAGTTGAGTTGAAAGTGGTCATAAACGGCTTGAAAAAAATTAAGCGTAGTTGCTTCTTTGGCTTCAAATATTACTTCGCCATTCAACAAAATCTTATTGCTGCGTAGGGTTATATAAGAGGAAACAAAAACAGGATTAGTCATTTTATAGCAGGTGGAAAAATAGAGGACTTAGGCAGAAAACAAAATTTACGGTGTGGGCGAAAATTTACACTACTCCTTTCTCGGGATGTTTGCCTTTAACAGGGCGGTAGAAATTTTTAATCTCCTCAATATCTTTGTCAATATCACCGGTGGGGTAAAACAAAGGCCCTAGTCCGGTTACTTTTCTTTCAAAATCTATGTAAGTAAGTAGAATAGGGACTTTTGCTTGTAAGGCTATGTAGTAGAACCCAGTCTTCCATTTTGGAACATACTTACGGGTGCCTTCGGGCGAAAGGGCCAGAATAAAATGCTCCCGCTCGTTAAAAGTTTTTACTGCCTGGTCTACCAGATTGCTTTTGGCAGAGCGATTGACCGGTATGCCGCCTAGTGCGCGAAAGATAAAACCATAGGGAGCATCAAAAATTTCCTGCTTACCATAAAACGAGAAATCCATTTCAAAAATATACCTGGCAAGCATTCCGTAAATAACATCCCATGCGCTGGTGTGCGGAGCCAGAATAGCCACGAACTTTTTCAGCTTCGGAATTTCGCCTTCGGTTTTCCAACCAGTAAGCCAAAAGAAAAAACGGGCTATTAGTTTCATCACAACTAAGTAAATGAATAAATCGGATTCACGCCCCCCCTAATTACAGTTTTCCACACTAAACGCATGCCTAGCGAATTTTTCTCAAAGAATGCCATCTTTGCCGCGAAGCCGTAAGTAAAACGGGTTCGCATTGTTCAAGAAATAAACCCAATATGGCTTTATTCGACAAGTGTTTTGATTTTAATGCAGCTTTAGACATTTTGATTGAGCAGCCGGAACTGGCTGTGCGCATCCGCAAAAATTCCAACCGCGTTCTTAAATGTTTGCGCCAAGCTGGCTATCATGTAATAGATGGCGAAGCGGCCATAGTTCCTGTAATTATTGGTGACGATGAAAAGACTTTCACCATCTGGAAGATGTTGTATGGTGAAGGCGTGTTTGTAAATGCCTTTATTTCTCCCGCCACTCCACCGGGTATGCAAATGCTCCGTAGCAGTTATTTGGCCAGCCACGAAGACAAACACCTAGATTTTATTATTGAGAAATTTGTGAAAGTTGGAAAGCAACTTGATTTATTACACAAAGACGCACCAGTTTCGCATTAACCTAAACACATTAACACCTAAGAACTTTAACACAGAAAGAATGAGCAAACAAAGACACTATTATAACATTACCGGCAAGAACTCAGCCACCGGTCAAATTGAATACACCCAACGCCCACTTGTGTGCGATGATAAGTTTGAGCAGGAATTAGTAATGCTGGCCTTCCCCATTAAAATGCTGGAAGACATTAGCCCGCTTTTGAAGAATTTTAAACTGCGCGATGATGCCGCGTATTTTTTTAGTGAATGTAAAGAAGTAGTAAGCGTGCCGGAAAAACACGTAAACGAAAAAGGCGAAGGCAAACTCACCTTCATGAGTTACTTCCATCAGTTTCCTGAATCGGTTTCTAACTTTTTTGATGATTCGATTGTGGTGGTGGTTATACATCCTCTCGGTAAAATTAACGAACAGGGTTTACAGGACTATAATATGATTGGCTACATACACGCCAACATTATTCATTTTAAAGATGCAGATGGGATAGTAAATGAAGGTTACTACTATAATGTATTGCGCATGAGCGAAGCCACGGTTGAAGGCGAAGCCATCTACCGCAGAAAAAGAATTTTCACTACAGTATTCAGCGTGTTGCTCGACTTAACTATAGTAAATGACATACACTTTGTGTACGCCAACATGGGACGCGAGAACCAAGGTATATTAGATGCTTTAAAAATGAATACCGAGCGCAATGGTAAGTTGTATGAAACTTTCCCGATGCGGAACAACACGCACATCAATTTAATTTTTGATAGCCGCAGCGCATCTAAAAAGTTGATTGATATTTCGAGAGATGAAAAGCGTTTGAAAGAATATTATCAAATGATTATTGCCTCTCGGGAGAACTACGTTTTCCATCAACTGCACACTGAAGAAAAATTCTTTAGCATGGTCAACCGTATTCTCGGTTCTTCTCCAAGCAGTAAGTTTTATATTCTGCCCGATGCCAACGGAAACATTGCCGCTGCGGGGTTCTTCATCAATTGGGCAGATTATCTGCACTTGAAACTTCAAAACCCGCAAGGTTTTTTTAAGATGCTTGATAACCTTCAAATTATTGACCGCATTCTATATATGACACTTTTAGTAGGCGATGCAAAAAGCGTTAGCCAATTAACCAAAGGTGGAGCTTTCCGCTTTAGAAAGGAGCATGGAAACCTCATAAGCATTTTAAACGCCCATGAAGGAGATCCATACTTTAAGGTAAAGAAGAGCGTCATCTTCGACCCTTTTGTATACTTCGCCATTTACGATAAACCCGAAATGTTTAAACGCATGAAAGAAAAGAGTAAAGATGCAGAGGGCAACGTGCGCATTTTTATTGATACGCCAATGCTTTAAATTTTTTTATAGAATTGTTGCATACTAAAAGTAAAGCATCGAGCGTTATTAAACTGAAATCAAATTTTAAAACCCAACCAAAAGATACATTTTATGAAAGCTCACCATCGTTTATTTGCCCTGATAATAATTAGCGCGGCAATTTTTACAAGCTGTATTAAACCGAAGAACAACACCATTGCAGACCCTAATGCCAAGCAACACAACGAAGACGTTTCTAATACCAAATCAGAGTCGGATAATGTAAATACCGATATCAATACCGTATTAAACGGAGTATCTGGTTTTGGCAAAACCGATGAAACAAGTGGATTAATAAATATTTGCGGTGCAACTATAGATAGCTCGCAACAAAACGGAACACCTAAAACAATTATTATTCGTTTTGACGGAGTAACTGCTTGCGGCAATCCTTTACGCATAAGAGGTGGTGAGGTAAAAGTGGAGTTAATAAGTGGAAATAAATGGAGCGATGCCGGTGCAGTATTAAGGGTAACGCACACCAACTACAAAGTAACTTTCGTAAATCTGAATAATCACTTTGTTACCTTTAATGGAGTAAAATACCTGACTAACGTAGATGGCTTTGATTGGATTACTTATGCGTTTACTGGTAATGTAACCACACGCATTAAAGAAAGAACTGACGGTATTACTGTAGCCTTTGAAAACGGACAAACCTCTGTTTGGAATTTTGCTCGCCTTACTACTTATGCAATTACCAACTATTCAACTATTACAGCTACTGTGAATGGCGATACAACAATGGCTGGCAAAACAATCGACTCTTGGGGCGTTACTCGTTTTAACACCAATTTTACTACCGAAATGATTACCCCCTGGAAATCTGGCACTGCTTGCGGCTGGTGGAAACCAACTCAAGGTAAGTACACCAGCACTACCGATAACTTTTCTATTACCGCTACTTGTAGCGTTAACCAAAGCGGCAATGTAGTTAGCGGGTGTGGTGCTTACGGCTATAAAATAGAGTGGGACTATAATAACGGAACAGCTACCGGCAATGCGGTGGTTCAGTATTTTTGAGATAATTTGTTTCTGCAAAGAAAAAACCTCTACGTCAAAACGCAGAGGTTTTTTTATGTACTTTGGCTAAGGTTATACGTGGTAGCTGTATTTGGGCTGCCAATCGTTATAGCGCTTTGGAAATAAATCGAACAAATGCCAAACCGAGCAATAAAAATCTCCGGGGCATAATTGGTCGTAAGAGGCGCGGTAAATTTTCCCTTCCTTTCTTATCAGTGCGGATACTCCAGGATAATAGGTTTTAGGTTTTGGCTCAAAGCCTAAATCTTTAGTAAAAGTTGTACCATCGGTAGAAAGCATTTTGAATTTCCATCCACGGCTATCGGCAAATTCCTTTTGCACTGCAGGTGAATCGGGCGAGGTCACTACAAAAGGCATCCGTTCGTTAATTGGCAAAACAGAGCCGTTAAAACCATCTGCCCATAGCGTGCAATAAGTGCAGCGCTTACCCATGTTGTGAATGACCAAGAGTTCATCGCGCTCATCAAAAAGGGAAGAGAGCAGCACTTCGTTTCCACTCCAATCTTTTAAAGAATAATCCTGTACAGGTTCTAATTCTAATTTACTTCGCAGTTCAAGAATTTCGTTCCTGCTTTGTTCAATCTGTTTGTGCAGTTGAGCAATTTGTTCGTAAGTAGATTCGTTCATGTTATATGATAATTTTAAAACCAATGTAACGTTTAAGTTGTATGATAAAAAATTTGTTGTTGCTTGTTTTAGTGTTGTTCAAACCTGATGGAGATAAATTTTTGAATGAGTGTGCGCTCTACCAAAAGGATTCCTACTTCAAACAAAAAGTGTACGCAGAGCACAACTTCAAAAGCTTTTCGAATTTGAAAGAAGCGAACGAAATAGTTGGCCCTGAAAGTTATGATCTACACTTGCTGAATGCGGGTGTGTTCTTTGCCACTAACAAAGTGCGAGAAGATAAGCGGCTACAACCTTTAGTATTTTCATCAGCCCTACGGGATGCTGCTGTGATTCATACACAACAAATGATAGAAAAAAGATTTTTTGACCACATGAATAATAAAACACGCAAACTGCATTCACCAGACGATAGGCTAAAACTATTTGGTGTAAATCCTACTGCTATGGGAGAAAACATTGACTTGAATTATATAGCAATGCCAAGTAAGACAACCTATCTTCAACTTGCAAATAAAATTGTAGATGCCTGGATGCACTCCACCCCACATCGTAAAACTATGTTGAGCAAAACTTATTCGCATTTAGGTTGCGCTGCTGCGTTTGAAGAAAAAGACAAAAATGGGGTGCGCTATGTAAAGGCAACACAAGATTATTCGTTAGAGAAATAGACCTAACACTTTGCCGAATAAAGAAAAAGTGTAGATTTAAATTGTAAACCAAACCAACGCTCAAAACAAACGAATATGAAGAACATCCAACTCATTTGCATTGCCCTTTTATTATTAACCGGTTTTTATAGCTGCGAAAAAACAGACGATACAACCAACAGCAACACGGCTCTTTGCACCGATGGTAAGCGTAACGGAAGTGAAACTGAAATTGATTGTGGTGGTGCTTGCCAAGCTTGCCCGGGTGCAGCATCATTAACCTGCACGCTTGGCACGTCAAGCTATGTAGGCACATCCGTATCGGGTCAGATACTCGGTCCCAGCATTCGCATTTATAGCAACACTCCCAATCCACTTAACTTCATGTTTGTTCCTTCGGCAATTAACCTGCCTATTCCTATTTCAGCCGTAAGTTTTGCTTACCGTGGTGAGGCTTATGCTATGGAATCAGGCGATTCGGGAAGAGTTACTTTAACAGCATTAGATACACTTCGTAAAATTGCCAGCGGTACATTTTGGTTCACCGCCAACCGCACTACCGGACCAGATACTACTTCGGCAAGAGGTGGTGTATTTGAAAATGTACGTTATAATAATTAATACGTTATAGTTTATTGAGCAACTGCTGAACCTGTTTCTCGATTATATCTCTTACTTTTCTAAATTCTGCTTCATCCATATTACGTGGGTCAGGAATGTTCCAGTCCTCGAGGTAATTGGCGCGAACATAGGGGCATTCATCGCCACAACCCATAGTAACAGCGTATTCAAATTCCACAGCAGGAATTTTATCTAACGATTTAGAATCGTGCGTTGTTAAATCGTAACCCAATTCGCTCATGGCGGCAATGGCTTTAGGGTTTATCTTCCCCGAAGGTCGCGAGCTGGCACTCCAAGCCGCTACGTTACCTTTACCATGAATATTAGCAAAGGATTGCGCCATTTGGCTGCGGTTGCTGTTTTCTATACAAACAAAAAGGATATTCTTTCTCATAAAATATCTACAAAGAAATGAACTATTTACGAGCAATGCTAGGTGTATCGAATATTTTAAATGATAGTTTTATGCCAATGAAAAAAGTATTCCTCGGCTTGCTTCTTGTTTCCCTAATAATTGGCTTGATAGTTTATATGCTATCATGGAATTTAAAGCGCAGTACTCTTAAAACTTACAACCAAAATGTAGTTACTGCACCTTACGATGTAATAATAGTTCCGGGCATTCCTTACGATACAGGGCACCAAAATATTCTTTTAAAAGTGCGCCTATTTTGGGCTAAGAATCTTTTTGATAAAGGGATAACGAAGAATATCATTTTTTCAGGTGCAGCAGTTCATACACCTTGGGGAGAAGGAAAAATGATGAAGATAATGGCAGACTCGTTGGGTGTTCCTTCTGCTAATACATTTGCAGAAGATAAAGCAGAACACAGTAACGAAAACATTTATTACAGTTATAAACTGGCAAAGCAGTTGGGCTTTAAAAAAATCGCCTTGGCCACCGACCAGTACCAAAACGCTTTTCTTACTTCTTTTATAGAAGCCCTTACTACTGATGTAGCGCAGTTGCCCGTAGTAGTAGATTCATTTCCTGTTTATGAAAAGAAACAATTACCTGTAATTGATGCTCACGAAGCATTCATGTACAAATTTGTTCCGTTAAAAGAAAGAAAAAGTCGTTGGGAACGCTTCCGCGCTTCATTCAGTAAAGATGTAAAAGAGAGAAATCAGTAATCGAGTTTGTAGCCAATACCTTTTACTGTTTTAATATGACGCTCACCAATCTTTTCACGCAGTTTGTAAATGTGAACGTCTATCGTTCTATCGTCACTCTGAGAATCGTGTTTCCAAAGCAGGGCTTTTATTTCTTCTCTCCTGTAAACTTTACCTGGCTTGGCCACCAACAAACTCAATAGTTCAAACTCCTTGCGTGGCAGATCGAGTTGCTTTTTATCGCTTATAACTACATATCTTTCTCGGTCAACTTCCAGCGTTCCTACTTTAAACGAAGTTCTTCCGTTTTCAATTTCATCTTCGTTTAGTAAGTTTTGTATCCGGCTCACAAATAATTTCGGACGAATAGGTTTTGTTATGTAATCATTAGCTCCGGCATTTAAACAAGCCGCTTCACTTTCCACTTCGTTCATAGCAGTAAGAATTGCAATAGGCGTATTGCGCAAGGCAGGAAGATTGCGCATAGCACGACAGGTTTCAATTCCATTCATGCCGGGCATCATTACATCCAACACTACTAAGTTCGGTTTTATTTTCAATGCCATCTTCAATGCATCGTTTCCGTTGGTAGCTGCATAAACCCAGTAGTTTTCCTTCTCTAAATTATAGCGTAGAAAATTGAGAATATCCGGTTCATCATCAACAATCAGAATCTTTATTTCGCTGGCATCCATACTTCGTCGTTTGAACACGAAGTTCAGCTACAGGTGTTAAGCCTACATGAAGTATGCATGAAAAAATAGCATGTTATGAGTAATCCTCTCTATAGGGGATAGTGGTTGCTTCGCAATGACGAAAAGTTACAGGCTTATAGTCTCCAACCCTTGACCAGCCGCGAGCAATTCGGCAATGTCAAACACCTTTACGTCTTGTTGTTTCTCTTTAGATTTTACACCATCGGTAATCATGGTATTGCAGAACGGACAAGCGGCAGCCACAATTTGCGCATTGGTTTCCAATGCTTCTTCGGTGCGGGCAATGTTAATACGCTTAGTTCCTTTCTCGTCTTCTTTAAACATTTGCGCTCCACCTGCACCGCAACATAAACCTTTGGTGCGGCAGCTTTTCATCTCCACTAACTCTGCATCCAGTTCTTCTAAAACCTTGCGCGGTGCTTCGTAAATCTCGTTAGCGCGACCGAGGTAACAAGAATCGTGGTAAGTAATTTTCTTACCTTTAAAAGTAGCGGTGTCCGTAATTTTTATTCTTCCTTCATCAATCAACTTCTGTAAAAAAGTTGAGTGGTGAATTACTTCATAGTTTCCGCCAAGCGATGGATATTCGTTCTTTAAAATATTAAAACAGTGAGGGCAGGTAGTAACAATACGTTTTACTCCATAAGTGTTCATCACTTCAATGTTCTGCAAGGCCAACATTTGAAACACAAATTCGTTACCGGCACGCTTTGCCGGGTCACCGGTGCAACTTTCTTCCGTACCGAGTACAGCGAACCTTATGTTTAAGTGATTCAAAATTTTTACAAACGATCGCGTAACCTTTTGTGCGCGTTGGTCAAAACTTCCAGCACAACCTACCCAAAAAAGAACTTCGGGAGTTTCACCGGTGGAGGCGTATTCTGCGTATGTCTTTACTTGCATATCTATTATCCGTTTTTCCAATTCAATCTGTCTTGCTGGCTAAATTGCCAAGGGGCACCGTTATTTTCCATAGCAGTAAACATGCCGTTCCATTCTGCCGGTGCGTTACTTTCTTCCATTACTAAGTTCCTTCTTAACTCAACTATAATTTCTAATGGTGAAATCATAATCGGACATTCTTCTACACAAGCGTTGCAGGTAGTGCAGGCGCGTAATTCTTCTACAGTTATGTAATTGTTTTCAATCAAACTCTTTCCATCATCTATCCATACCCCGTTGTTGGCGGCTTTTATTCTTCCCACTTCTTCCATCCGGTCGCGGGTGTCCATCATTATCTTACGAGGACTTAAAAGTTTGCCGGTTTGATTAGCCGGGCAAGCGGCTGTGCAACGTCCGCATTCGGTGCAAGTGTAGGCATCTAGCAAGTTCTTCCAAGTCAAGTCAAACACATCTTTTGCTCCAAACTTTACCGGTGCGGCATTGGCATCTACCGGTGGCGGAACCGCACTTGGGTCCATCATTAACTTAATTTCCTTCGTAATTTCCGGCATATTACTGATATATCCTTTGGGCTGTAAACGTCCAAAATATGTATTAGGGAAAGCTAAAAGAATATGCAAGTGCTTGGAGTAAGGAAGATAAACCAGCAAAGCCAAAACCCCCAACATATGTCCCCACCAACCAGTGCGCTCAAATACATGCAAAGCAGTTTCGCCAAAACCAGCAAAGGCTGGCATTAAAAGATTACTAACAAAGAAGCCATACTCTCCATTGTGCAAAGCCATATCGGCTGTATTCATGCTAAAAATACAAGCCAGTAAATAAATTTCTGAAACCAAAATGATGGTAGCATCCATTACAGGAAAGCCTTTCAACTCCGGTTTATTCAAACGCGGAACTTTCAATATCCATCTTCTGCAAAGGAAAGCGACTGTTGCAATAAATACGAATACAGACATAACTTCTATAGAAGAAATCGTAAACACATATAAGAAACGAAGCGCAGGAATATCCTTTACCGCATGAAAAACAATCCGGTGGCTGCCCGTTAAACCATCAATAAAGACTTCGATTAACTCAATTTGTGTAATCACGAAACCTACATAAATTAACAAGTGCAACACTGCCGGTGTAATGTTCTTGAACATTTTCTTTTGCCCAAAAGCAATCAGCAGCATATTTTTTAAACGCTCTGAACTATCGCCTGAAAGGTCTTCGCTTTTGCCGAGCATGATATTTTTATAAACACGGAGATAACCTTTGTAGGCTAAAAATCCCGCTGTGACGCAAAGCACTATAAACAATACAATCTGTAGAATGGTGAACATACGTTGATAAATGCGACGCGGCTAAAAGACATTTTTGCGAAACAAAAACAATTCAACTATTTTCAATTTATCTATGGCAAAAAATATATACATCTCCGCATTTTTTTTATTCGTTTTAGCAGGGCTTACAACGGCTCAAACCACTACAAAATTAGACCTGCGTACATACAAACGCTTGAGCAACGGAGAAGTTCAAAATAAAAACATGCACCTGTTGGTGAAGGGCAATATTACTCGCATTAAACAGTTAGCAGAGCAATATGGTGGCCGGTTCAAATACGGTTATAAGAGCATTGCCTCTATCGAAATTCCTGAAAAGAATCTGATAGCTTTCTCTAATGAATATTCGGTGGAGCAAATAGAAAACCCGAACATAAAAGGAATGGCGTTAATGGATACCGCGCGTAATAGAAACAACATTGATAGCATT
>CAMBIM010000044.1 GCA_945867505.1 Chitinophaga pinensis | reverse complement strand
AAGCCAATGATGAAAAAACATATTCTCCTGCTTAGTTGTATTGTTTCTGTAATGCTTTTTTCGTGCAACACTCAACCCGTTGGCTTGTTGGGCGAAGAAGGCAAACTGGTCTTCCGTTTTGAGCTGGATAGTGCCGGAGAAATTAAAGACGAAATAGTAAAACAACAACTGATTATACTGGCGCAAGACATTAGCAAAAATGCCGACCGCCTAACCCTTACCGCCTATAGTGAGCAAACCGGCAGCGATGAAAAGAACCTGCAAATAGCGCAGGATATGTCGTATGCCGCCAAGCGGGTAATGCTCTTAAATGCATCGCGCGCCTACTATAATGTAGGCGTAAACCCGGTTGGTTATGCCAAGCCTGTTAACCCTTCTAACCCTGCCGATATTAAAAACCGCAGAATAGAGTTTACTTATTTGAAGTAAAACCAACCACCCCCTGCCTTCCCGCCTGCGGGGGGAGAAGTGAGCCTTTCAGTTACAACTAGACATAAAAATAGAAAGGCGGCTGTTTGTTCCCGCAGCCTTGCGGGATGTCCCGCTGCTTTGAGCGGGGCGGAGGTGGTTGATTTTCTATTTAAATACCTTCCCGAAAAACGAAATCATCTCGTTAAACGAAGCCGTATCTGCCGCAGCGTTGTAGGCAATAGGTAAAGAATACTTCTTCCCTTTCTCCGTAGCTCCTGGGTTGCTGAAAGCATGGGTTGCTCCTTCGTAACTCTTAAACGTATAAGCTGCGCCTATAGAATCTAACTGATTTTTAAAAGCCGTTACTTCTTCAGGCTTTACAAACTGGTCGTCTGCCCCGTGGCAAACCAGTATATCAGCTTTCAGCGTATTCTTATCTGCCGGCACTCCCATCAGCGAACCATGAAAGCTTACCACACCTTTTAAGTCCTCACCCAGGCGAGCCATATTAAGCACCATGCCACCGCCAAAGCAATAACCAATGGCAGCAATATTGTTGGTATCGGCTTGCGGGTAGGTTTTAATTTTTGTCAAGGCAGCATCAAAGCGCGCCTTAGCCAGTTGCGGGTCTTTATAAAAAGGAGTGGCTAATGCCCCGGCTTCTTGCGGAGTTTCGGCAGTTTGGTTATTGCCATACATATCTATTGCAATGGCTAAGTAACCCAAAGCGGCAAGTTGCTTGGCCCGGCCTTTGGCATAATCGTTCAGCCCCCACCATTCGTGCACAATCAAAACCACGGGGCGTTTGGCAGTATCGGCATCGTTATAGGCTACAAAGCCATTCATAGTTACGGTATCGCTGGTATAGGCAACGGTTTCTTCTTTAATTATCATATTGGTTGAGTTGGCGGAGGTTTGTGCCGTGTTTCCTTTGCAGGTAGCTAAGGTTACTAATAAAGCAAAGGCAGTTGCTGGTAAAATTTGGTTCAGTTTTATCATAGTTTGGTTTTGTGCAATCTGTGCATGTCAGTTCGTGCTGACGATTAGGCGAACAATATATTTTGTGGTAAAACACGCAGCAATGCGTGTTTTATGTGCTCCATCTTATTCACATTTCAACAAGAGTGGTTTTGCCACGGCATCCGGTGCAGGCTGAAACCCTTTGTGGCACTGCGTTTCATGGCGCTATTTATATTGACTCCAAATTCACATATTAAGTAGAAAATTTACCTAACAATTTTTGGTTATTTAAGTACGCTAACACATATTTGCCGCGAAATTTTACAATTCCATGACAATTCTCTTCTCCATGAAGTTTCAACATAACCTTTACCGCTCTAAGAATTTTACCCTCACCAGCCTGTTAACCATGCTTTTAAGTATGGGTTTCCTGTTTGCTAGCGCAGAAGTGGACAAAGCGCAGTGGGCCGATGGTAAGTCATTATTTAAAAGCAACTGTGCTGCCTGCCACAATCCAAAAGCAGATGGAACGGGTCCTGCCTTAATGGGTGTTACTGCCCGTTGGGAAGCTGCCGGAGATTTTAAAGGCAAAACCGGCAAACAATGGTTACATACCTGGATTAAGAACTACAACGATGCTGTAGGCGGAGGATATAAATATGCAGTAGATATGGCAGGTAGCCGCCCATCGGCAATGAACCTGTTTGTTACCTTAAAGGATGAGGATATTGATAAGATACTATTATATGTAGAGAATCCGGATGCAGGAACTCCAGCTACTGCGCAAGTAGCGGTAGATACAACAGCACCTAAAGAAGCTGAAGGTCCGGGTGCAACTATTTATTTATTTGTAGGCTTCCTTTTCCTTTTAGTAATAATTTTGGTAGGTGTAACTAATCACCTAGATAAATTGGTTGCCGAAAAGAATGGCGAACCAGCGGTTGCTAAAACTCCTTTTTACAAAACCGGTAACTTTAAAGTGGCTCTCTTTTTATTAGCTATAGTTTTTGGAGGTTACAAAACAGTAGATACGTTTACGCACTTTGGTCGCCAACAAGGTTACCAACCTACCCAGCCAATTAAGTTCTCGCACGCTTTGCACGCTGGAACGCACAAAATTGATTGCCAATACTGCCACAGCACAGCTAACCAAGGTAAGCATTCAAATATTCCTTCTTTAAATACTTGTATGAACTGCCACAAGCAGATTAGCAAGGGGCCTAAATACGGCACCGAAGAAATTGCTAAAATTTATTCTGCTGTTGGTTGGGATGCTACTTCAAAAACTTACGATTTAGGTAAAGCTAAACCTGTAGAGTGGACTCGTATTCACAACTTACCTGACCACGTTTATTTTAATCACGCTCAACACGTAAATGCAGGTAAAGTAAAGTGCCAAACTTGCCACGGCAACATTCAGGAAATGGAAGAGGTTTACCAATACGCTCCGCTTTCAATGGGCTGGTGTATTAACTGCCACCGTAATACAGAGGTGCAGTTTAGCTCTAACAACTACTACGCTGCTTACGAAAAAATCCACAAAGACTTGAAAGACAAAAAGATTGACAAAGTAACTGTAGCTGACGTGGGCGGAACAGAATGTCAACGTTGCCATTATTAAACCCCAAACGCCTAAAGGGGCTTTAAGGTTGTAGGAAGAAGTAAATTGAATTAAACCAGAAATAAGAAACTCGAAACAATTAATATGTCAGATAAAATCTACTGGAAAGGAATAGAAGAAAAAGAACAGTTAGAAGGCTACCGCGCTATAGCTGCGAAGGAATTTGCTGAAGAGCTTCCTGTTCTTGGTTCTATAGCCGAGTCTATTACTACCGAAAAATCGAGCCGTAAAGATTTCTTGAAAATGCTTGGTTTTAGCACTACCGCTGCGGTAATTGCAGCAAGCTGCGAAATGCCTTTGCGCAAGTCAATTCCATACGTTTGGAGACCGGAAGAAATCACTCCCGGTATAGCTAACTATTACGCTTCTACTTTCTACCAAGGTGGCGATTACGAAGCAGTATTGGTAAAAACACGTGAAGGTCGTCCTATTAAAATTGATTCTAGAGATAAAAAGAATGCCCGCGTAACTAAAGGCGGTTCAAGCGCCCGTGCACAGGCTTCTGTATTGAGTTTATATGATGGTGCGCGTTTCCGCAATCCGAAAAGAGGGAAAGAAAACATTACCTGGGAAAGTGCTGATAAAGAAATAGGCGAGAAGTTGAAAACTGCTGCTGCTTCAGGCAAAGTGGTATTGTTCTCTTCTACACTTATTTCACCTTCTACCAAAGCAGTAATTGCTGAATTTGCCAATTCATTAGGCGCAGGTAAGTTCGAACATTTAGTATTTGATGGTATTTCTTATTCGGGAATTTTAGATGCTAACGAGAAGAGTTTCGGTAAGCGTTTAGTTCCTTCATACAACTTTGGTAAGGCGAAATTGATTGTAGGTATAGGGGCAGATTTCTTAGGAACATGGGTTTCTCCAACAGAGTTTTCACACGATTGGGCAGAGAACAGAAAAGTAAGCAAAGCAAATGCGGAAATGAGTCGCCACATTCAAATTGAATCGGTGCCTACTATTACCGGTTACAAAGCGGACACAAGAATTTCGGTTAAACCATCTGAAGA
Source organism: Chitinophaga pinensis (assembly GCA_945867505.1). GTDB lineage: Bacteria > Bacteroidota > Bacteroidia > Chitinophagales > LD1 > Bog-950. Next base: position 12,235 of record CAMBIM010000044.1, on the reverse strand, counting down.
GCTTTCTTCATTGGTAGATTTATACAATATTGTTACCGGTGCAGGTTCTTCTAAGAACAAAAAAGTAGCAGAAGCGGGTAAAGAATTGTTGGAAGCTAAAGGAACTTCATTAGTTGTTTCTGGCTCTAACGATGTAAACGCACAGTTGCTGGTAAACGCTATCAACAATGCGTTGGGCAACTACGGAACTACTATTACTTGGGATAGACCGTACAACACTAAACAAGGTTCAGATAAAGCGGTTACTTCTTTAATTGAAGGCTTGAACAACGGAAGTATTAAAGGAGTTTTGTTCTACGAAACCAATCCGGTTTATAACTCACCGGTTAAAGGTTTGGCAGAAGCATTGAAGAAAGCAGAAGTGTCTGTTTCTTTTGCTAACCGTGTAGACGAAACTTCAATTGCATGTAACTACATTTTGCCTGATAACCACTGGTTAGAAAGCTGGAACGATGCTGAACCTAAAGCAGGAATTCTGAACACTACTCAACCGGCTATTTCAAAATTATTTGATACCCGTCAGGTTCAGGAAACATTATTGAAGTGGGCTGGTAAAGAAGGTTCGTTCTACGAATACCTTAAAAAATATTGGGAAGGAAACTTCTACGGCAAACAATCAACCTATAATGGCTTCTGGTCTTTTTGGGATAACGCTGTTGCGGATGGCGAAGTTGAACTTCCTGCCAGTGCCGGTGCATCATATAGCGGAAGCGATTTAGGGGCTGCAGTTTCTGCGGTTTCTGCTACGGCTTCTTCGTTAGGCGATGTACAAGTTAAATTATACGAGTCAATTGCAGTTGGCGATGGCTACTGGAGCGATAATCCATACTTACAAGAGTTACCGGATCCGGTTTCAAAAGTAACGTGGGATAACTACATTATTGCTAACCCAACCTGGATGCTGAAGAACGGTTACGTTCCTGATGCAGATTTCAAGAACAAAGAATACGCGGTTGCTAAATTGACTGCTAACGGTCAATCAATAGAGTTACCTGTAGTTGGCGTTCCCGGAACACCGGTTGGTGCTTTTGGTATAGCTTTAGGTTACGGTCGCGAAGCAGTTGCTCACCCTGAACTAAGCGTAGGTAAAAATGCCTTTGGTTTATTGACTAGCAAAGACGGAAACTTTACCGATGTAGCTAAAGCTACTATCGAGAACACCGGTAAGGTAGCTAAGGTAGCTATTACTCAAACCCACTTCAATATCACATTGCAGGATTTGGGTGGCGTAAAAACAAGAAAGACAGTTAAAGAAACTACGCTTAACGAATACAAGAAAGATGCTTATGCCGGTAACGAAGACCGTCATGAAATTCTTGAAGAAATGGTTACGCTTTACTACGAGCATGAATATCCTGGCCATCACTGGACAATGGTGATTGACCTAAACTCTTGCGATGGTTGCGGAGCTTGTGTGGTAGCTTGTAATGTAGAAAATAACGTCCCTGTAGTTGGTAAAGACCAGGTAATTCGCTCACGCGAAATGCACTGGTTGCGTATTGACCGTTACTATACCGGTGAGTCTGATAATCCGGATGTAGTATTCCAACCAATGCTTTGCCAACACTGCGATAACGCCCCTTGCGAAAACGTTTGTCCGGTAGCAGCAACTAACCACAGCAGCGAAGGTTTGAATCAAATGGCTTACAACCGTTGTATCGGAACCCGCTATTGCGCTAACAACTGTCCTTATAAAGTTCGTAGATTCAATTGGTACGATTATCAACAAGCAGATGCTTTTGATAAGCAATACGGCACCAGCAATGATATGAATGTGGCTTCTGAAACATTGGGCTTACACGAACCATTGACAAGAATGGTATTGAACCCGGACGTAACTGTTCGCTCACGCGGTGTAATGGAAAAATGTTCTTTCTGCGTTCAACGTTTACAAGGCGCTAAGTTAGAAGCGAAGAAAGAAAACCGCTTATTGAAAGATGGTGATGCTAAGGTAGCTTGCCAAACTTCATGCTCTACGGGTGCTATTGTATTTGGCGACAGAAACGACAAAACAAGTGAAGTAGCTAAACTTTTTAAAGACGAAAGAGCTTTTGGTGTAATTGAAGAAATTCACACTATGCCAAACGTCCTTTACTTAACACAGGTTCGCAACAAAGAGGAAGAGAAGAAATACGAGGTGATTGATTACTACCACGAGAAAGCATAAACAAAGCAGATTACTGATTACTAATTTAACTGATTAACTTTTTTACAAATGCACGCATACGAATCAGAATTCCGGGAGCCGCTCATTAATGGGATGGATAAGAACTATACCAAAATCACTGATGATTTGGTTGCTCCTCTTGAAAGAAACTCAACCATGTGGTGGATTGCCGTTTTGCTTACAGGAGCCGGCTCACTTTTCTTTGTGTTCTGCTTGGGCTGGACCGTTTGGTTCGGTATCGGAACTTGGGGATTGAACAAAACAGTAGGTTGGGCATGGGATATCACCAACTTCGTTTGGTGGATTGGTATCGGTCACGCAGGAACCTTGATTTCAGCCATTCTATTATTGTTCCGTCAGCGTTACAGAACAGGTATTAACCGGGCAGCAGAGGCGATGACCATTTTCGCGGTAATTTGTGCGGGTATGTTTCCTATCTTCCACATGGGTCGCGTTTGGGATGCAGGTTTTATCTTCCCTCTTCCAAATACAAGAGGTCCACTTTGGGTGAACTTTAACTCACCGCTTCTTTGGGACGTATTTGCCATTTCAACTTACTTCTCAGTGTCTTTATTATTCTGGTATTCTGGTTTAATGCCGGATTTTGGAACAGTGCGCGACCGTGCAACCGGTAAATGGAGAAAATACATTTACAACATCCTTTCTTTCGGATGGCAAGGTTCTGCTAAACAATGGCAGCGTTTCGAATCACTTTCATTAGTGTTAGCAGGTCTTTCTACTCCACTTGTACTTTCGGTTCACACTATCGTAAGTTTTGACTTTGCTACTTCGGTTATTCCGGGCTGGCACACTACTATCTTCCCTCCATACTTTGTGGCAGGTGCTATCTTCTCGGGTTTCGCCATGGTGGAAACTTTGATGTTGATTTCAAGAAAGCTGTTCAACCTAGAAGATTATATCACGGTTAACCACATTGAATCAATGAACAAGATTATTGTTCTTACCGGTTCTATTGTAGGTATTGCTTACTTAACTGAGTTGTTCATTGCCTGGTATTCAGGTTTCTTGTATGAGCAATTTGCTTTCTATAACCGTATTTTCGGAAAGTATCTTTGGGCTTATGCTATGATGATGAGTTGCAACGTTCTTTCTCCGCAGTTGTATTGGTTCAAGAGCATGAGAAGAAATCTTTGGGTAACTTTTATCCTTTCAATTTTCGTGAACATTGGTATGTGGTTCGAGCGTTTTGTAATTATCGTTACCTCTTTAGCGGATGATTATCTTCCATCAAGCTGGGCATATTTCTCGCCTACTTGGGTTGATATCGGAATCTACACTGGTTCTATGTCAGTGTTCCTTTTCCTGTTCTTACTGTTCTCTCGATTCTTCCCTACAATAGCTATTGCCGAGGTAAAAGCAATTTTCAGAATTTCATCGGAAGTAGCAAAAGCGGAAAGAGCGAAAGCAGAAAAAGCAACACACGGAGGTTTTATGGGCTTTCAAACTATTGGCCCGTTAGATAAAGATTCAAAAGGTAATTAATCAGTAATTAATAAAACAGTTTCCGCAGTAATGCGGATGAAACAAATTAAAATACATGAGCGCAGCAGCAACAACAACTCCAAACAAATTCGTTGTTGGTCTTTGGGACCACGAGGAGGTTTACCTTCATGCCATTGAACACATCCGTCACAAAGGAATTGAAATTTACGACAGCTTAACTCCGTTTCCTGTTCACGGATTGGAAGATGCGTTGGGCTATAAAGAAACACGTTTGCACACCGCAGGGTTTTTCTTTGGTGCTACCGGAACAACTTTGGCACTTACCTTTATGACTTGGGTGATGACTACTAACTACCCTATCAACTTTGGAGGTAAGCCTTACTGGCCGGTGCCGTCTTTTATTCCAATTACTTTCGAGTTAACGGTATTGTTCGCTGCATGGGGAATGACCTTGACTTACTTAGTGCGTAACAAATTATGGCCGGGTCGTGTTCCAAGAATTTATGACAAGAGAACGACTGATGACCGTTTTGCTTTGGTGTTTGATGCTGAAAAGATTTCAGCACAAGAAATTAGCGACATAAAAAGCCTTTGCACTAAAGAAGGTGCTGTAGAGGTAAAGGATAAAGTGTTTGCAGCAGGCGAGTAATTGTAAAAGAAGAAGTTCGAAATAAATACAAAACAGAAATTGAATAGTTCGACAATGAGAAAACAAATTATAAAACTTATTCCGGTGTTAGCAGTAGCGGCTTTGTTTGCTTCTTGTGACCGTGCAGGGAAAGATCAAACCGGCAGAATTTACATGCCTGATATGACCTACTCGAATGCATACGAAACGTATTCAACGAGTGAATTAACAACTCCTGAAGGCAACAACATGAGTGCACGTAAACCGGTAGAAGGAACTATACCTTACGGCTACATTCCTGATGATGCAAAAATTAAAACCAATCAAGCATTGTTGATGAGTTATGTGGCTAAAAACCATTACACACATGACCCTGCAAAGTTGGATGAAGAAAGAGTTCGCGCTGCCAGCGAAATCCAAGATCCGTTGGAATACACAGCTGAAAATTTAGCAGAAGGGAAAAGGTTATATGAAATCAATTGCACACCATGTCACGGTGAGAAAGGTGAAGGAAACGGTCAATTGATTGAATTGCCAAGTGGTGGTGATGGTCCTTATACCTCTCGTCCACAGCCTTATAAAGCTTTGCTTCCTCCGTTGAAAGATGGTGGTATTTTCTACAGTGTTAGCTACGGAAAAAACATGATGGGAGGTTACGGGTTCCAACTTTCTGTAAATGAAAGATGGCAAGTGATTCACTACATCAAGAGTTTAGCAGGTATACAGCCAGGTGCTGTAGCAGCTGAACCGGTGGCAGAAGCAAAAAAATAAATAGGAGAAAGAAAAAGATAACGACAGATTTCCGCGAAGATGCGGAATGAAACAAAACAAGAAATTATGAACGAAACTTTTGAATTTACCGACAAGCTAAAGAAGCAACTCTTCATTATGATGGGTATTGGCTTGCTTGGATTAGTGATGGTGTTTTTTCTGCACCCGCATAACAGCCACGCACGTTTTTGGGCTAACATTTTAGCGAACACATACTACTTTACCGGTATTTCTATATTCGGAATGTTTGCGGTTTCAGCTGCAACGTTAGCTTATGGCGGCTGGCACGTATTAGTAAAAAGAATTTTGCTTTCGTTAGCTGCGTTTGTTAGAGTAAGTGGTTTTGTTTTAGTGTTGATTGTAGTGCTTGGTTTATTGAACGTTCACACTTTATACGACCATGTAAAAGAAATTTTGCATGAAAGTCCGGTAGCTGAAAACCATACTACCAAAGTGATTTTCTTTGCTCCCGCATTTTGGATTAGCCGTTTAGTAGCTTATGCTTTCCTTTGGGCTCTTTTTTCTTGGGCAATGAACAAGTTTTTTGCCCGCACTGACCAAACAGATCCTAAGGTTTACAAACAATCTAAATTATTAGCGGCTGCGTTTATTGTAACGTTTGCTGTGACAGAATCTGCCGCAAGTTGGGATTATATTATGTGCTTAGATACACACTGGTATTCTACCCTTTTTGGTTGGTATAATTTTGCCAGCTACGGTTGTGCTGCTTGGGCAATGACTATCCTATTAGTTATCTATTTAAAATCGAAAGGCTACTTGAGCCGTGTGAACGAAAACCACGTTCACGATTTAGGTAAATTGTTGTTCGGGTTCTCTATCTTCTGGACATACCTTTGGTTCGATCAATTCATGTTACAATGGTTCGCCAACATACCGGAAGAAACTTCTTTTTGGGTAAAGAGATTTGGTGAAGGTTATTTCAAGTTCACCATTTTCGGAGCATTGATTATAAACTTCCTTTTCCCATTATTCTTCTTGATTAAGAGAAGTGCAAAGAGAAGTTTCAAGATGATTGGTTTTGGTTCAGCGTTGCTGATTTTTGGTCACTATGTAGATTTCTTCAACTACGTGTTTATTGAACCAAACTGGAATCATGAATTGCAACATGGTCACCATGCTAAACTTCAAACAGAAAAAGTTGTTTTATATGCACAGCATGAAGAGCATCCGGCAGCAGTTTCTGATGCTACGCCTGCTCATGAAAACAAAGCAGAAGTAGCTGGGGAAGTAAAACATGAAGGCGCAGGACACGAAGCTGCAACAGAAGCACATGGCGAACATGGGGCAGTAGGTGCAGAAGCACACGGTGAGCATGTCGCTGGAGGACATGGACACGAAGCACCTGTTAGCAATTTTGCAGGAATTGGAGTGGGAGAGTTGTTGGTTTTTATCGGCTTTTTGGGAGCGTTCCTTTTTGCGTTCTTCAACAATTTATCTAAACGCCCGATTATTGTAGAGAACGACCCTTACTTGAAAGAGAACGAGAAGTTGGTGGTAACGTATTCGTAATTTTTTTGAAAAACAGAAAGAAATAGAAATATCATGATAGCATTTTTAATTTTTGCCACAGTAGTATTGTTGTTTGTTGTGTTGGTGCTAATTGCACGGGCAAGCGAACTTACAGCTGATTTGAAAAGCGGGAAGGTAGATTACACCAACCAAAGCAAATGGAACGGTTATTTTTTATTGATTAGTCTGGTTGTGATGTTTGTTGGGTCAGCCATAAGCTTTAAAGTTCTTGCACCTGTAATGATTCCAAAGGCAGCTTCTATTCATGGGGTGAATACAGATTACCTTTTCAATCTAACTATGCTGATTATTGGTGTTGTATTTGTTCTAACACAGATTGCGCTTTTTTGGTTTGCATACCGCTATAATGAAAGTCACGGACATGAGGCGTATTTCTATCCGCACAACAATACCTTAGAAATAATCTGGACTGTAATTCCATCGGTTGTATTAGTGGTTTTAATCACCATGGGTATGTATGAGTGGATGCGAATTTTCAACCCCGATAATCGCGATAAGAACATGATGGTGGTGGAAGCTACCGGAAAGCAATTTAACTGGATGCTTCGTTATTCAGGTAAAGATGGGAAATTTGGTGAAAGAATTATTGATCAGGCTCACGTTTCCCCAACTAATGAATTAGGTATTAACTGGGAAGACGCCAAGAGCCATGATGATTTTATGAGCGACAAGCTTTACTTGGTGAAGAATAAACCGGTGTTAATGAAGTTAGGTGCGCAAGATGTTTTGCACAGTTTCTTCCTCCCTCACTTCCGTGTAAAAATGGACTGTGTGCCGGGTATACCAACCGAGTTCTACTTTGTTCCAACTATGACTACTGTAGAAATGCAGGATTATTTAAAAACTCAACCTTGGTGGCAAACTATTAATCCTGAAAGTGGTCAACCACGGTGGCAGACTTTTAAATATGAATTGGCTTGTGCCGAGTTGTGTGGTAAATCGCACTATGGTATGCAGCGCGATGTAGTGGTGGTTGAGCAAAAAGAGTACGATGAGTGGTTGGCTAAACAAACACCAATGTATGCTCCGGCAACAATAGAAGAACCTAAAGCTGAAGCAGCTAAAGGCGACTCGGTAAAGCCAACAGCTATGTTAGAGAAAAAATAATTTTTAGAAGAAATAAATAAAGAGAAATGGAAACCGCTACAGCACACGTTACTCATCACGATCATGTTCATGGACATGAAGAACATCACCATGAAGAAGAAACGTTCTTGACGAAATATGTTTTCAGTCAGGATCATAAAATGATTAGCAAGCAATTTGTTATCACTGGAATTTTTTGGGGAATTGTAGGTGGTTTGCTATCCATCCTTTTCCGTTTACAATTGGGATGGCCAAACGAAACTTTCCCTTTCTTGGAAACATTTTTAGGAAAATGGGCAGAGGGTGGAAAAATTAGCCAAGAGTTCTATTATGCGTTGGTTACTATGCACGGAACCATTCTGGTATTCTTTGTATTAACCGGTGGGTTGAGCGGAACATTTGCCAACTTACTTATACCTTACCAAGTAGGGGTTCGCGATATGGCCTCTCCGTTTATCAATATGCTTTCGTATTGGTTTTTCTTATCCGCAGGTATTGTTATGTTTTTCTCTTTCTTTATTCAAACCGGTCCTGCTTCAGGTGGTTGGACGGCTTACCCGCCAATTAACGGATTAAGAGATACTGCTGTAAACCTAGGTTCTGGCCTTGGTTTCGACTTATGGATTTTAGGTATGACTTTGTTCATTGTATCATCTTTACTTGGTGGTTTGAACTACATAGCTACTATCTTGAACATGCGCACTAAAGGGATGAGCATGTTCCGTATGCCGCTTACTATTTGGGCAATTTTATTTACTGCTGTAATCGGTGTTCTTTCTTTCCCGGCTTTGTTAGCAGGTTGCGTTCTTTTAGAATTTGACCGTTTGCTGGATACCAGTTTCTATTTGAACAACATTATCATCAACGGGAACTTATTGGGTTACAAAGGTGGTTCTCCGATTTTGTTCCAACACTTATTCTGGTTCTTGGGTCACCCGGAAGTTTACATTATCATCCTTCCGGCCATGGGTTTAGTTTCTGAAGTTTTGGCCACACAATCTCGCAAGCCAATCTTCGGTTACAAAGCGATGGTGTTTTCTATTCTTGCTATCTTGGTATTGTCGTTCATTGTTTGGGCGCACCACATGTTTGTTACCGGTTTGAACCCGAACTTAGGTGCGGTGTTTACCTTCTTTACCTTGTTAATTGCTATTCCATCAGCTATTAAAGTGTTTAACTGGATAGGAACGATATGGAAAGGGAAAGTGAGATTAGTTACTCCGGCTTTGTTCGCCATAGGTTTTGTATCTATGTTTATTACCGGAGGCTTAACAGGTATTATTTTGGGTAACTCGGCTATCGATATTCAATTGCACGATACCATGTTCGTAGTAGCTCACTTCCACATTGTAATGGGGGTATCGGCTTTCTTCGGAATGTTTGCCGGTGTATACCACTGGTTCCCGCGTTTGTATGGTCGCTACATGAACGAAACATTAGGTCAAATTCACTTCTATATTACTTTGCTTGGGGCGTATGCTATCTTCTTCCCTATGCACTTTATGACGGGTTTGCCGCGCAGATATTATACCTACGCTAACTTTGAAACGTTCAACAACTTTAACTTCTTGGCCGAGTTTATCAGCATTGCAGCAATCATTGTTTTCCTTGGTCAATTGTTGTTTGTTATCAATTTCTTCTACAGCATTTTTAAGGGAAGGAAAGTATTGGCAGAAAAAACTGTTGATGGTTACGATTACGCAAACCCTTGGGGAACTACCACATTAGAATGGAGCGCACCAATTGAAAGATTGCATGGCAACTGGCCTGGCGATATTCCAACTGTTCACCGTTGGCCGTATGATTACAGCGTAAACGGAAGAGAGTATATTCCACAAACAGAGCCTTTGAAACCAGGTGAAGTTTCGCACGATTAATTTTAAAATCAAGAATTAGAATAACAAGCAGTAGTAATGGTTAGAGCAGAAACAATATCACTTAGTGTAACACAACTTATCCGGATGAAGATAAGTGACTATGCCATGCTGGCAAAGTTGCGCTTGAGTTTTTTGGTAGTGTTCTCTGCAGTAATTGGTTACTTGTTTGCTTCGCCTGTGGTTATCAGTGTACCCAGTTTAGTTTTATTAGCTATTGGAGGTATGTTGGTTACCGGTGCTTCAAACGCTATTAACCAAATAATAGAAAGAGATATTGATAAGTTGATGACGCGCACACAAACGCGCCCGTTGCCAACAGAAAGAATGAATACACTGGAGGCAATTCTTGCAGCGGGTGTTATGGGAATTTCCGGGATATTGATTCTTACTTATTTTTTTAATCCTATTGCCGGAGTTCTTTCTGCTATTTCTTTATTGAGCTATGCTTTTGTTTATACACCACTAAAGCGCGTTTCATCTGTAGCGGTTTTTGTGGGTGCTATTCCCGGTGCATTGCCTCCAATGATTGGCTACGTATGCGCTACCGGTCAAATTGATTTTGTGGCCATCATTTTATTCAGCATTCAGTTTATCTGGCAGTTTCCTCATTTTTGGAGCATTGCCTGGATTCAATTTGAAGATTATAAGAAAGCAGGAATTATGTTGTTGCCTTCTGTAAGCGGCAAAACAAGAATGAGTGCTATTCAGAATGTTATTTATTGCGCTGTGCTTTTAGTAGTTTCTATGCTTCCGTATTTTTTAAATATGGTTAATGTATTTGGAGCTGTGTTTATGGCAGCAGCAGGAGTGGTTTTTTTATGGATGGCTTGGCAGCATTACAGAAAATGCGAAGACAGCACAGCACGAGTGTTGATGTTTGGTTCGTTTCTGTATTTGCCGGTTGTGCAGTTGGCATTGGTGTTTGGTAAAATATGAACCTTACTTTGAGTGAGCAGGATTTATTAAGAGAGAAGACCGAATATACCGGGGTTCATCCGCAAAAATTTGCGCTGTGGATTGCGATGGCTTCCATGAGTATGTTCTTTGCAGCTTTAACAAGCGCACTGTTAGTAAAGAAAGGCGATTACCGCAGTTGGGAAGGTTTTAGACTACCCATGGTTTTTCTTTTCAGCACAGTTGCAGTAATAGGTGTAAGCGTTTGCATTCATGCGGCACTTATCAGTTACCGCAAGGCAAAGTTTGTTCAGTTTAGGTGGTTAATGTTCTTTTCATTTCTGTTGGGTTGTTTGTTCTTAGCGTTACAATTAAAAGGTTGGGGCGTGATGAAACAAGGCGGTATGACCATAACAGAGAACCTTTCCGGTTCTTTTATTTATGTAATTACCGCAGCACACGGAGTGCATATTATAGCGGGGTTGGTGGTCATGCTGGTTTTTATAGTGCACGCATTTAGAAATAGAAAAGATCCTATTTATGAGTTGCGCGATATTATTAACCCTAAGCGACAATTGAACTTGGAATTGCTGGTAAGTTACTGGCACTATGTAGATGCGGTGTGGGTTTATTTGTATGTGTTCTTATACTTGAATTATAGATAGAGTTAATCATAAAATCAAAAATTAAAATTTCGATATGTCAGCACAAGCTACAGGTCATCATGGGGAAGAAAGCGTAAAACAACTTTGGAGTGGCGGAGCATCGCCATTTAAAGTGGGTTACGGGAAAGTAATGATGTGGTATTTCCTTATTTCCGATACGTTTACATTTGCTTCTTTCCTGATTGCCTACGCAGCTTTGCGTTTTGCGCAATCTACCAACTGGCCTAAGCCTGCAGAAGTGTTTTCTTCTATTCCTATTCATGGTTTAGATGGTCTTACACTCCCGTTAGTGTTCGTTAGTTTTATGACGTTCCTGCTTATCTTGAGTTCATGGACTATGGTGCGCGCGGTGCAGGAAGGTTACCTGATGAACAAGAATGGTGTAGTGAAATTTTTGATTCCTACTATTCTTTGCGGTATTGCTTTCTTAGGTTGCCAGTATTTAGAGTGGACTCACTTAATCAGTGATGGCATGACCCCGACAACAGCATCGGCTACTACTAAGATTCAGAATTTTGGTCAATTGTTTTTTGTTATTACCGGTTTCCACGGTATGCACGTATTGGGCGGAGTGGTGCTGAATATTTGGTTAGCAGTATCTGCCTGGAACGGAAAGTTTGATAAAACCGGACACTATGAAATGGTAGAAAAAATTGGTCTTTACTGGCACTTTGTAGATTTAGTTTGGGTGTATGTATTTCTTTGCTTCTATCTACTATAATCTGCCGGAGATACTTTGACAAACAACAATTAGAAAACGTAAAAAACCAAGCATATGAATTTTGACGAACCAGTACAAGGACATTTACATTGGACAGTAGATGAATATAACGACAGCAAGAAAGATGTGATGAAAACCATCATCATTCTTTCGGCAGTTACTATTGGCGAGGTAGGTATTGCCATAGGTTACGACCACTTTGTAGGTGGTAATGGCGGTGCAGGAAAGATTGTGATTAACCTGATAATGGCTATTGCCTCTATTATTAAGGTGTATTTTATTATGGGAACTTTTATGCACTTAAAGCATGAAAAGAAATGGTTCATTATTACCGTGTTTGCTCCGTTTGCTTTTCTTATTTGGGCAAGTATTGCGTTTAGTGTAGAAGGCTCAAGCTGGGAGCACATGCGC
>CAMBIM010000043.1 GCA_945867505.1 Chitinophaga pinensis | reverse complement strand
GAATGACCGGCTTTACTCCGGGCGATAAGTCATCCATGAAATCTGTTCATACGGGCAGGGCGGAGATAAGGGCAGTGTTTTAGAGGATAAAAAAAGCTGCGATGAATTTCATCGCAGCTTTTTTTTTTTTAAGAGTTTGCTGTTGCTGTTTACTTCAATGCTACTTGACCAGTACCAACTAAATACCCGCTTTGATAAACCTCAACCTTGTAGTTGCCTGCATCTTTTACATTGCTAGCCCAATACACAACAATCTTTTTGTTGCTTTGGCTCCAATCAAAATCTGCCTTTTTGGTAAACTGAACTGTTTCGCCTGTTTCCGCCAGTTTCAAATCGCCAGAACCTTGGTCTGCTACTGAAATAGTTTCGCCTTTGGGGTTCAAAATTCTGACAAACAAACTAATTGGACCTGCTTCTAATACTTTGTTATCGCCAGTTTCGAAAGAGATGCGCAAACTCTCTATTTGTTTAACCTTAGTTACATCTACTTCTTTTCCGTTTCCTTTCTTTCTAACTCCGGCTACTGTAATATTGCGCAGTTGAAGTAATGAGCCTAACTCTACTTTTTTACTCAAGCCTTTATTTTGCTCGGTAAGCGTATTGTTGTTTTGTTTCTCGCCACTTAGGTCGGTAGAAAGCTGTTGATTTTGTGCAGTCAGTTCTTGATTTTGCGCAGTCAGTTCTTCTATTCTCTTTTTTAAATCGCCAATTGATGTTTCGTATTGCGCAATCATTTCTTTTGCTTTTGCTAATTCAGTAGTGGTCATTTTACCTTTAGCAAACAAGCCTGAAATAGTTTTTTTCTGTTGGTCAATTTCTTCTTGTTTAGCGGTAATAAGACTATCTAACTCTGCATTTTTACCTCTGTATTGCTCCAGTTCTAATTTTTTAGAATCAAGTGTATCGGTAAGATTTTTAAAATCGTTCTCTAAGGCAATTTTTTGGTCGCCCAAATCTTTTTTGGCTTTGTTTTCAGAGTAAAGCAGATAGAGTGCTACTCCGTTAATCAGCAACAGCAGGGCTATAATTGCTACGTAAATTTTCTTGTTTCCACTTTCCTTATTTTCTTCCATGGTTAGGTTTGTTTGTTTGAATAAATGTAACGCAAATGTATAATCCTACAAATTTATTTTAGGGCGCGTTGTTAGTATTGCCTTTGTTGATACTTGAGAGTTCGTACAAATTTCATTTTTTCAACCAAGTTAAAACCTCACTCGCCAACTTCCGCGCATATTCCGAATTGCCATCGTTAGTTTCGCCCAAGTCGTGGTTGCCCAAACGCACTATTACTAAGTTGTATTCGGGGATGGTAATAACGTATTGCCCTAAAATTCCCCATTGGTAAAACACTTTGGTTTTAAACGAGTTATCCAGCCAAAATGAATAGCCATAGCAATCTGCGAGGGCAGGAGATGTGGCGAGTTGAACAAATGAACTATCCAGTAGTTGCGTTCCGTTCCAATTGCCTTGGTGCAACATTAGTTTACCAAAGCGGGCAAATTCGAGCGCGTTGGAGTTAAAGCAGCAATACGCCATCTCCGTTCCTTTAGAGTCGGTATGCCATTTGGCATCGTGTTTTGTTTGCAAGGGTTTCCATAACCACACACCGGCAAGTTCCGATAAGGTTTTGCCCGTTGCCTGCATTAAGCAAAGCCCCAGTAATTGAGTAGAACCGCTTTGGTAATTAAAAGCTTTGCCCGGTTCATCTTTTATAGACAGACTGAACATCAGTTCCCGAACATCTTCGCCATAGTAGGCTTTGGCGGTAACGGTAAAAGGGTTTTGGTAGGCTTCATTCCAATCTAAACCGGAACTCATGGTGCTTAAATGCCACAACTCTAAATCACCCGCGTGTGCACCGGTCATCTTCGGAAGAATAGTGTTTACCTTTTGATGCCAGTCTTTTAATACACCTTTTTGAATGGCAATTTGCGCCAACAGGGTAGTTATGCTTTTGGCCATAGAGAAAGAATTGGATTGCGAACTATCAGAATACCCATCCCAATAATGTTCGGTAAGCACACTATCGTTTTGCATAACTGCAAATGCCACCGAACCGGTTTGGCTTAAAACCTTTTGCAGGGAAGCAGGTAAAGTTTGTTGATTGTAATTGTCAGTAACCGGCCATTGCCAGGTATTGCCGGAGGCTTCTATTTTGTGCGTATCAAAGTATTTGGCATCACTTATGGTAGCAGAATTGTTGCCGTGCAGGTAGCTGGCCCAAATACCTTTAATAAGGTAGCCGTTGCCACTTACTTTAGCGATTAAAAAAAGCAGCGCAATTACAATGGCGCTGCCGGTAATTATTTTAAGAAGTGTTTTCATAGTGTGGTGATATAGGACGAATGTAATGGAAAAGTTTTATCGCCTAAATGCTTCACTTTTTAGCCGCGTAATAGGCGGCTATGCCAATGCCAATCCAAATCAATCCTTTAATGAGGAAGAAGAGAAAGCCCACCATGCCTACGCGCTTGAGCCAAAGTTTTACTTTGCTTTGGTCTGTAACTTTTTCTTCATTGCTCATCGCGCTAAAACGTTGTAGGTTTTAAATGAAGATTTCATAGGTGCATCTTTACCTTCGGCTTTTGCTTTAGCTAAATCGGCAAAGCCTCGTTTGTGTCCTTCTAAAAATGCAGGAGAGCCTGTCCATGTTTTAAAGTGTTCTTCAGTTTCCCAAAAGCTGACAATGAGGTAACTGCTTTCGCCATCTTTTGGTTTAAGCACCTGCATACTTTTAAAGCCCGGCATCAGGTCAATGGCATGTGCGCGGTTTCCGAAAAGTTCTTCAAAGCGCGGCTTGTAATCTTCGGAACAGTCTATGTAATTAATGGCTACGAAATTGTGTGCTGTGTTCATGTGGTTCGCTTTATTGTTTGTAGAATGGTTCTTAAAATTTTGATTCGAGCCGCGAAGTTCACGAATTATGTTTTGCAACAATAATAATTCGTGCAATTCGCGGTTTATATAATTTATCGTTTAGGGCAGCGCTTACAGCGCTTACCATCTTTATAATTTTTACAGCATTTATCTTTTTTAGGGCATGAGAATTTAGGGATGAAAGATTTTAATACTTCTGTAAATTCTTTTGGTTCGTGGTTTGTTTTTGGTTCCATTTTGCAGTTCTGTATTTAGAAGGTGTTCCACTTTTTTTCTTTAACCTGTTCGTTCAGCTTTATACCCAACGTAAAATAAAATGTAAGGGGCTCGCTGGGAATAATTCCGGGACCGGGATAACTAACCGCTCTCCGTGTGTAATAAACATTGTTGGTGAAGTTGTTTATTCCTGCCTGAAACTGTAAGCACTTGATGGAATACTTTGCGCTCCAATCCATTACATAGTAAGCGGGAATCAATCCATTAACGGCAGTAGGAGTAAACTTTGCATTAGTAGCATCGGTAAACTGCTCACCGGTAAAAGATGCATTGATGGTGGTAGAAAACTTTTTATACCGGTAAGTAATTCCTCCGCGAAAAGTAATCTGTGGAGCGAACTCCAGAAACTTTCCTTGAACGTTATTGTAATTAGATTTAAGGTAAACAGCGTTGGTATAACCAACAGAAGTAAACAGCACAAAGTTTCCGGCTTTGTTAGAAATATGCGCAGCATTAAAAATATCGGCTTCCAGATATACTTCTGCACCTAAGCTGCGGGAAGTTCCCACGTTAGTGGTGTACCGATAAATGTTATAAGTGCTATCCGTTACCTGAATTTGTCCAATGCGGTTATTGTATTGCAGCCAAAATCCGCTTACATCAAAATTGAACCAAGTATTTATATCGCCATGATAACCCAAATCTAAATTGTAACCGGTTTCATCGCGAAGGTTTGGGTCAACTGATTGACTAATGCGAACCACGCGCATATCGGTAAAGGTAATGCCCCTATAGTTTTGAGAAAAGTTGGCGTAGAGTTCTGTGCTTTTCCAAACATTATAGCTTACGCCTAAACCCAATAACACAAAACTTCTTTTAAATGAACGTTCTTCGTTTTTAGAGATGCTATCAATAAAATCGTTAAATGTTTGTCGGTAGTAACCCGTAGCTTTTGTGCTGATGTGCTCAAAGCGAATGCCAGGAATAATTTTCACTTTATTGGAAATATTAAAAACGTTTTCGGCAAACAAAGCAACGTTCATTCCAGGAAAAGTAAAGTCAGAACTCTTTAGGCTATCACTTACAAAATTGAAGTCGCTGTCTTTACCATTGTCGCCAAAGCCTTGTGCTTTTTTTGTTTCACCGGTGTAAAAACGTCCACCCACTAATAAAGTAGAAAGACTTTTTTTGATGTAGTATTTCCAAACATAGCGGGCCTCTGCACCCACGTTGCGGTAAGTATCTTTTATTAAATCTCTGTTAGTAGAAATATCATCGGTGCGGTTAGCAGGTCCTAAATAACCAACTGCATTACGCGAACCCATAAAGCCCCAACCCCGCACATTTACCTGATGAAATGCGTTGTGCTTGTAATTCATGTTAAAGGCTAGTATGTTCCAGTTAGTGCTAAACCAATTACGCGTGCGCAACGATTGACGAGCATTGTTATCAAACTGTGCATCCGTCAACCCACCAGATTGTTGCGTTACATATTTTGAGAAAGTATACTCCAAATTGACCGCCAGTTTTTCGCTGCACTGGTAACCCAAGTTGGCGAATGCGTTATGCAATTTGTAACCGGCATTTGGTCGCCAGCTTTCGCCTTGTTTGTAATTGTAGTAGCCGTAATAGTTGAAACATTTTACGCTTCCGCCAATGCTATTGAAGGTACTAACCAATTTATACGCACTGGCAGTAGTGAAGCTTGTCCATTCAATTTTTTTATCCTCTGGTGCTCGTTGCAAAACGTAATTCAACATGCCGCCAAACTGCGGACCGTATTGCAGCGATGCAGCACCTCGCACTACTTCAATTTTATCCACTGCTTCTGCTGGCGGCACGTAGTAACTGTCCGGATAGCCCAACGCATCAGCACTCATATCGTAACCATTTTGCCGCGTGTTGAAATTAGAAGTACGGTTAGGATCTAAACCACGGGTAGCTATACCTAATTGCAAACCGGCAGCATCGCTTTCCCAAATATTTATACCTGGAACTTTCGAAAAAATTTGACGTGATGAATTAGTGGCAAGTGACACATTCATGTCTTTCATTACAATTACTTCATTCTTCTTGCCATCATATATGGCAGTGCCTTCTACAGCTTTTAAGCGCGTAACACCAAAGCTGTTTTGATTGCCATCAATAGTTACGGTAGAAAGTTGTTTTACAAAGGGCGTAAGCAACACGCTGTCAAAAGAAATGTGCTTATCGGTAACTGTAACGGGAATTGCTTTGCGCTCAAAAAGCAAACTCTTGAATACTAATTTGTAATTGCCCGGATATAAGTTTCTGAAAGAAAAATTCCCTGTGCTATCAGTGCGTGTGCGCAAATCAATTTTTTCTAACTCCACCACAATACCTGCAACAGACTCACCGGTTTGCGAGTTAATGGCTTTGCCACTTACCGTAAAATATTTCGCATTGGCTACACTGAACATACAAAGCAATAAGAGGGTGCTACAGACATATTTCATTTTGCTGCCAGCACCCAATTTTTGTTTTCAAAACTTTCTTCCAATTCACACAAATTTCTATTCGGGTCAATAAATAAACGCGAACCTTTTCCGTTTACCGAAACATAAGCTTCAGCGTAAACCTCATTGGTATTGTATTGTGTTTTTAGGAACTGCGCAAACTGTAAAATCATATCGGGCTGTGTGCTCATTTGTTTTTCTTGCTGGGCGGTTAAAAAGTTGCGATAGTTTACTTCCACCAATTTTCCTGCTGTATTTTTTACTCGGAAGAAAACTAAGCCCGCCTTTTCCATCAACATTACTCGCCAGCTAAACCGGTAGCCTTGCTCAGTATAAAATAGATTTCCGGTATAAAGATGGGAGCGGAGAGGCAGAGCAATTTGGATAGTGAAGAATATGGTGAGAATGCAGATAACTAAGAATTGAGAATTGAGAATTGAGAATTGAGAATTTGTCTTCCAATTTGGTTTTCGATTTTCGATTTTCAATTTCAATAGACGCTCGTGAAAGGAAGCCGGTAAAAAAATACTTGCACAAACAATCATAACAAACGGAAAAACACCAATGCCCGGAAACAATATAGCAGTGAGAATATGGAATACCACAACCACTGCATATGCATACCATACCGTTTTGCGGTTGAATAAGAAGAAGGCAATGCTGATATCAAACAACATTCCGCACCAGCTAAAAAGGTAAGCAACAGAAGTTTCATCAAGCAATAAACCAATGAATGGAACATCCGTTTTTGTTGGCAACCAAACTTTTAGCGGCATGGCATTCAAAAGCCAGTCGGCATTTACTTTGGCAACACCAGCAAAAAAGTAAACAATTGACATTTGGATTTGTAGCGTTAGAATTGCACAGCGCGGCACAACTTTTTTTCCGTCAGGTAAAAGACACAAGAGGAAACTAACCAGAGAAATAAAATAGTAATGATTGAGGTAATTGGTTTTATCAATCAACTCCACATACGTGAAAAGAAAGAAAAATGTAATTGCACTAAATCGATACAGAAAACCAAAAGCAATAAAAACTGCCGCTAACATCATTACGGCAAACACTAAATACATTCCAACTTCGTTCAACGGTTTTATCCATTCAAAACCATAATAGGTGAAGTAGAATTTAGGTTTAACGTATAAGGCATCAATCCATCCGTTTGATGCAAAGCGCACTAATGATAAAAACATCATTACCCCAAAAGCAATTCTGAAAACAATCATCGGAGCGGCTGATGTTTCTTTAAACAGAAAGGATTTTAGTTTTTTAATCTCCATCATTGTCGCTATAGTTAATGATTACGCCTAATTGCGAACTCATATCTACTTTAAGCATTACGGTCAGCTTCTTTAGTTCCAGAAACAGCGATTCCATATCGGGTCTATTATTGGTTAACGCAGTTGAATAATTTACTGGTATTATTTCGGCCTTCTGAATAACTAAATCAAATTGATTGGATATAGCAGGTGCAAGCGGTTGCCCGTTGTATTCTGCATTCAGGTAAGTTAAATAATCATCGAAACCGGAACCGGAGCCGCCTTCATAGAGGGTTTTCAGTTGGCGAAGATTTTCAGCCAACAATTCTTTTGAATAAGCAGAATGATAAGCTTCCAACAAGTAAGGTGCAATATTTCCTGATGAGATTGTACCTATGTAACCTAAAGAATTACCTACTCTTTCCCTCCGACACCTTTCAGAGGAGAACGACAAATCATTTACCAACATTCCAGCTGAACTGCCAATGTCGGTACCGGATGCGCTGATAAATTGAGAAACGGAGTTATTCCACGCAACAGTAGCACCGCTTGCGGTTGTTGCAATTTCGTTGGTTATATCATTCAGGTATTGAATGCGCTTTGCTGCATTTACATCTGTTGTAAACAGGTTTACAATTTCATTACTGCTTCTGCTGAATAGTAAATAATCTAGAGCAGGAAAACCCTTTGCCTGAATATTGTTTGCCGCACTTAAATTGTATGCACCCGTGGAGATGTTGGTGTTGATTTGAGACGTATCTGTTACAAAAACATTCAGGGTTCTTGTTTCTCCCGATGCAGTAAAACTGTACGTTTCCACTTTCATATAAGAAATGTAAGCAGATAGAAATGCAGCTTTAAGTGAGTCGAGAGTAACAGAAGAAGGATTCGCTGTAAAGGAATCCTTCTTTATTTTTAATTGCGCAGCAGAAGCACTGAACGCTTGGTGTGCGGGTATAATTATGTTGTTAACTAAGTTGGTAAGCATTGCTGCGCGGTCAAACTTATCACCTCCATCGTTTGGCTTGCACCCGCCTAGTAATAACAATAATGCCGCAACGGCACAGATATTTTTAAACATGGGTAATTATAGTTGGTCTTTAATAGAATCGAATCCGTAAACTGAACTTATCAGGTTTTTAGCTGACTGTAAATCTGTAGTGCTTACAGTGTAAAAATTTGTGCTGAAGTAAGTTTCCAATTGGCTTTGTTGAGTATTAGTTATCTTTTTGTCAGGGCTGAACTTTAACGCACGCGCAAAAGCAATGCCTTCGCTAAGTGTGTGGTTACGCACTGCATCATTACTTACATTAGCCAATGCTTCATTTATGTAGTGGATGGCAGTGCTAGCCAACACCTTCTCTATATTTTCACGAATGATGGCAATTTGTATTGTAACTGTTGTTTCATCGCTATTGTTCAAGGCTGCACGACCTTTCAAATAAGCTTTCATAATAGCTGTGTTAGTGCCTAACAATGCATTGCGGTCGTTACAATATTTGCCAATAAACTTGATGTCGGTAGTGTTTGTAGGGAAATCAGTCGGCACACCAAAGTAGCCAAATGCTTCATCCCAATGATGTTTGCGATCAGCCAATGCTACCTGTGTTCCCATTTTGTCATCGCCCAAGTAAACAGCAGCTATTTGATAATGAATAAGAGAGCCGAACAATCCTTTTTCAACTAGTTGGGTGTATTCTATTCCGTTCTCATCGAAAAGATATTTAGCAGTGCCTACTTGAACTACACCTGCTGTCCCATTGCTACCAGCATCTACAGATTGGCTGGCAAATGCGTGTGCATCCAAATAACCTTCAATAATGCTTTGCTCGGTTGCGAAGGTTTTGTCTTTAAGTTTTTTACCAGAAGTGTTTAATGCAGCAGTTGTAAATGGTGAGTTGGTGTTGGCATACATGTCTTTTAATAGTGTTGCGCTTAACGTAACTCCGGAAGTGTTTCCTTTTTTCATTTCAGTTGAAAGTTCTGTAAGCATAGCGAGGCGGGTTGTTTGACCACTGTAGTCTACCGAGTCAAATGTGTAAGTTGTAGGAACTGTGTAATCATTTGTTTGTTCTATTTTACAGGATTGAAATAGGAAAACAAATGCAAGGGCTAAAAGGGGGAGTATGATTTTTTTCATTCTGTTTTGCTTTGTTGTTTAGATTTATTCTAAATAATAATGACAGCAAATCTATTAGCAGAATGCGATTATTCAAATTTATTTAGACATAATCTAAATGATTTTGGTCATGTAGCTTTGTATCTACTTTTTTAGTGTTTTCCGTAATTCAAAAATAAAATTTAGGTTTGTCTAAAATATATTCAAGGTGGTTCTAAAATGTGGCCTTCTTTCTTCTCTTCTTTTGCTTGTTCAGTTGTCTCATGCGCAACAAGTAACTGTAAAGGGAAATGTGAAAGATGGAGTGGGTGGTGAAGGAATTGCTTTTGCAAATATTCAGGTTGTAGGAGCAGTTACGGGAACAACTACGGATGAAACAGGAAGTTTTGTTTTGAGCGCATTACCAACTTCTTCCATTAAGATTTCTGCTGTTGGATATAAAACAGATACCGTTCAACTTAAGGAAGGAAAAGTGTTTTACTCACTCACTTTAAAATCTTCCGAAAACAATTTGCAAGAAGTAGTGGTTAGCGGCACTATGCAGGAAACTTCTAAAACAGAATCGCCAATACCGGTTGAGGTGTATAGTGCTAAGCTGTTTCGTAAGAATCCTTCGCCAAATATTTTTGAAGCTATGAATATGATAAACGGTGTTCAGCCGCAACTGAACTGCAACGTATGCAATACAGGCGATATTCACATTAACGGTATGGAAGGGCCTTATACCATGATATTGATTGACGGAATGCCCGTGGTATCATCGCTTTCTACGGTGTATGGTTTAATGGGAATACCGCAAAGTATGGTTAAGCGGATTGAAGTAGTAAAGGGACCGAGCTCTACTTTGTATGGCAGCGAGGCAGTGGCGGGCTTGGTGAACATTATTACGAACTCACCCGAAAATTCCCCACGGTTTAAGTTGGAGCAAACTGCCACCAGTGCCGGTGAATTTAATACCGATTGGGCAGCCGCGTTTAAAATGAAACATGCACAAACGCTGATTGGTATCAACTATTTCAACTTCCTTTTTAAGTGGGATGTAAACCACGATAACTTTACCGATGTTACTTTGCAGAATCGAGTTTCGTTTTTTAATAAATGGAACTTTACTCGCGCTAGCAGAAAGCAGGCAACACTGGCAGCACGCTATATATATGAAAACCGTTGGGGAGGAGAGATGCAATGGAATAAAAGCTTTCGGGGAACCGATTCGGTGTATGGTGAAAGTATTTACACGCAGCGTGTAGAGTTGATTGGTGTTTATCAATTGCCTACCGGTAAGGAGAATGCATTCTTTGATTACAGTTACAACTTTCATTTTCAAGATAGTTATTACGGACAGATTAAGTATTTGGCAAAACAGAATGTGGCGTTTGCTCAACTGCGCTGGAGCAAGAATTGGAAACGCGCTTCGCTGCTTGCCGGTATTCCTTTCCGTTTTATTTATTATGATGATAATACTCCTGCCACAGGGAACGATTCAATGACAGCCACGAAAGCTTCTGTAACTGTTTTGCCCGGTGTGTTTTTGCAGACTGAATGGAAACCGGTGGAGCAGTTTACCGTGCTTGCCGGTATGCGCTATGAGTATCATAATGAACACAAGAGTATTTTTTCTCCGCGATTATCTTTTAAAATAACTCCGCATAAAGACCATACCATTCGTATAAGTGGAGGTAATGGTTTTAGAGTGGTGAATTTATTTACCGAAGACCATGCTGCCCTTACCGGTGCGCGCAAAGTGGTAATTGCCGAAAAACTAAAGCCCGAACAAAGCTGGAACGGCAACATCAACTATACAACCATTGTGCAACATAGAGCAGGTTTTGTGGGGATTGATATAAGCGGTTTCTACACTTACTTTACTAATAAAATAGTTGCCGATTTTGTAACCAATCCGCAGCAGATTATTTACGATAACCTGAAGGGCTATGCGGTAAGTGCGGGTGTTTCCGGTAATCTTGATTTTAATTTTACTAATGGGCTAAAGATTCTGCTTGGTGGAACTTATATGCAGGTTTATCAGGTAGAAAACAATATACGCACACCGCAGTTTCACGCGCCTAAGTTCTCAGCAACGTATGCGGTTAGTTATACCTTTAATAAAATAGGATTGAGTTTTGATTATACCGGTAAGATAAACTCGCCTATGTATTTACCGATGGTGCCTAACGATTTCCGCCCCGCGCAATCGCCTTGGTTTTGTATTATGAATTTGCAGTTGACCAAGAAGTTTAAGAAAGGAGTAGAGGTGTTTGCGGGTGTAAAGAACTTCCTGAATTTTATTCCTAAGAACCCTATTCTGCGTTCGGAAGACCCGTTTAATAAACGCGTTACTGAAAACAACCCGAACAATTACACGTTCGACCCAAGTTATAATTATGCACCTATACAGGGGGCAAAGGGTTATGTGGGGTTGAGGTATACGTTGCAGTAGATTACTGCAATTGTTTTTCAATAATTTTCTTCTGCCAATCTTTCCAAACCATAAGGGAGTAAAGGCCTTTTGCCATTTGCATATTGGCTTCGGTTTTCAATAATTTCTTTAATGTTCTAGATGCGGGATTGGCTAATCTGCCATTGGGGTTTATGCAGGCACTGAAGAGGTTTTTAATCAATTCTTCATCGCAGTAGTTTAGATGTTCGATGGCATCCATTGCTTTATTACGGGTGCGGAACTCGTAGCGGTTAGAAGTATATTCTACCAATTGCTTTTCGAACTTGAAAGTGTTTTTGTCTGCCGACTGCTCTTTGCTGCTTATTTCTAACCAAGCAATTCGAACGTTGTTATTAATGCCTTTTAAATTCTTTGTGGCCTCCAGATATTGAGAGGCTTTAGCGGGATATTGATTGTATAGTTTCCTCAATGTAGTTTCGATAGTTACATAGGAAGTATCACTCAAAAGTTTTTCTACATCGGGTAAAATACTTTCGGGAATGGTAATCAAATTATTTACTACTGCTCTACGCACTAAAAAATCTTTATCGGCAAGTGCGCGTTTAAAAAGGGCGATGGTTGCTGGGTTGGTATCGTTTGCTAATTGATTTACAATTTCATCTTTTACCAGGTCAAATGGTTCCTTGCCAAAAAGATTCACCAGCACCTCTCTTTTCTTCTCTGCATCAAAATCGCGGAGCGCGAGTAGTGCATCATACCGGTCAATCATGTTCTTCGCCTTTGCTGCTTGTGCGGTTAGCTCTTCGTAATTCTTTTTAAACTCGATGCTTTTTAAAACGTTGGAAGCCGGGTCGAAGAGGGTGTAGTCAATTTCTTTTTGGTCTAAGGCACTAACATATACTGTATCGGAGGCATGGCTTAGCCAGACTTTTTTGATGGAAGAAGAACCATCTTTAAAATGCACTTCGAAAACGATTGGCATTTTAAAGTAGGCCGTAAGTTCGTCTGTTTTTTGTGTTTGGTTGACTACAAAAGCTACTCTATCTTTTTCGCGCTCATACTTTACTTCATAGTTAGGAACGCCCGCGCGATAAACCCATTCATCAAAAAACCAATCGAGGTTTACACCGGCAGTTTCCATAAAGGCAAACTGAAAATCATGATTGGCTACATTGGCGTAGGCGTGTTTCTTTAAGTAATTAGAAACACAGCGTTGGTAAACCGAATCGCCCACTACGTAGCGGAGCATATCAATGACAAAACTTCCTTTAGGATAATGCCGCGCAGAACCACCGCGACTGTGCGCTACCGGAAACCGGTCGCCTTTATCGGCAGCAATGGCCTGATTGGCTTCGCCACGCTTGGCCCATTGGTAATAATCTTCACCAAAAACAGAATGCAGGAACTGCTTGCTGTAATAAGTGGCAAAACTTTCGTGCAGCCAGTGGTGCTGCGCGCTGTATTCGGTAATGTAATCGCCAAACCATTGGTGAGTTAGTTCATGTGCGTTGGTGCCATAGTATGGTCGCTCTAAAGTGGCGCGCGCATCGTTCAAATAAAAATCGCCATAGATGGTGGCGGTAGTGTTTTCCATGGCACCATACATAAAATCCTGCACCGGCACGTTGCAATAGCTTTGCCAAGGGTAAGCCACACCGGTTTGCTTGGGCAACCAATCCATCATTTCGGCACTGTATTTATAGGATGGGTCAACAGTTTGCGGTTGGTCGGCATAGTAATATTGGCGGCTGATTATGCCGTTCTTGCTCTTGTAATCTTTGTATTTGTATTTATCAATAGCAATCATTATGAGGTAAGGAACCATGGGTTTGTTCATGGCATAATGCCAGGTAACCGTGCCATCGGTGTTCTTCTTCTTTTCCTTCAACACACCATTAGAAATTACGGTGTAAGCAGAATCGAAAGTGATGGTGGTTTCGGTAACCATTTTATCGTTTACATCATCGTAGCAGGGAATCCAGTGGCGGTTATCTATGCCCTGACCTTGTGTGTAGATTTGTTTTCTGATAAAGTAACGGTCGTTGTCGGTATTCTTCGCCTCTACATCCCAACCAATAAAATATAAACCCTTACGCGGAGTGGCTTCGTAATTTATTTCGAGTTTATAAGTTTTGTTCCAATCTATTGCCTGCAAAAACTTAATAGTAACACCAGTGCTATCGGTAGTGTAGGGTGTTTCTTTGCCTTCGAACAGGACGCTTTTAATCTCCATGTCTTCGGCATTCAAGAAGAGAGTATCTACTATGTATTGAATGGGTTTGAAATCGTATTTCACAATGCCCAGCACCTTGCCTTGTTTGGTATCGAACTTTACATCCAGGTTCATTTTAGTAAAGTCAACATTATGCTCGCGGATGCGGCCGTTGGCATCACGGAGGTAGCATATTGCAGAATCTTGCGAGAAGGAATAATTATGAATGAATAATGATAATTGAAATGCAAGAGTGAGTTTGGTAATAAAGGAAGAGAGTTTCATAAGCGCGCGATTGATGATGGGCGCAAAAGAAATATTATTTAGGGAAGTGAGGGGGAAGTTGACAGGGCTGATGGTTGGCTTGTGGAAAAGGGAATGTTTTAGGATAAAACTTGAAGAAGATTAGAAAAGGCAAGAAAGCAAATGGTATAGGCAAGAGATAAAATTGGACAGGCAAGAGGATAATTTTGGTGGACAAGAGATAAATTTGGATAGGCAAGAGAAGATTTTGGTGAGACAAAAGGAAAATTTGTCAAGACAAAAAGAAAATTTGGCAGGACTAGAATAAAATTGGATGGTTTTGCACATGTTTTAGGTGGTTTTTGTGCATTTGATGTGCTTTTACGGTGCGTTTTGGGTGGTTTTCTTTTTTTGGAAAATTATTATCTCCAAAATATTTTTGAACTATTAAATAACTAAAACCAAACTAACATGGCAACGCAAAATGAACAAAGACCGACAAACGATTACACTTGTGCACAAGCGGAATTGTATGCGGGATTAGAAACAGCTTGGAACAGCCAAGCAGAACACGAGGCAGAATTTATTGCTGAAAACACTACCTACACTGCGGGACTATCAGTAACGCGGCTGGCGGCAATAGCTGCTGCGCAGGCATTGCCCGATGGGCAGGCAAGAGGAGCAGAGGCGGAGGTAACAAGAATTACACTTGTTGAAAAACTGGATGTGGTATTAGGCAAGTGGAATTCGCTTGATGGTTACATTCATAAGGCTTTTACAGGAGCGTATTACAAACCAAGAATTGAGGAGGCGGGTAAGCAGTATTATTTAAAGGCCACTGAAAAAAATTGGGAGTATGTAAAGCAGTTGTTGGTGGGGATGAAGAATTTTTTGACGGCTCATGGTGCTGTGTTGGTGAGTGATGGTGGTATGCCGCCTACTTTTGCGGCTAGTGTGGATGCGATTAAAACAACATTTGATGGCTTATATACAGATTTTAAGGACGCGGAACAAGACAGCAAAGAGCAAACTGACACGAAGATTGAGGCGAATAATGCCATTTATAAAGAGGGCAGAGAAATGATGGAGGATGGGAAGCATATTTTTAGAAAAAATGCTGCGGTGAGAGACCGTTTTGTATGGGAGCGTATTTTGGAATTGATAACACCGCCATCGGGAGGAAGCACTGTGATAAGGGAGGGTGAATTAGTAATGGGGGCGATAAAAAATATTGATTTGACGGGTGTGGATGGAACCGATGAAACAGGGATAGCGATAGAGGCTACGGATAGTATGATGCGGTTTTACACGAGCAGTGTAGCAGGTGGTGGGCAGACTGGAGGAGCAATAGATGTGCAGGCGGGGCAGGTTTTGGAGTATACCGGAACGCAGTTTGGGCAACTATTGGGATTTAATGCGATTAATAAGTTTTTGAATGTGCAGAATGTTGGGATGGTAACAGGGCAATGGAAGTTGAAGGCTACGCATGTGGAGTAGCCTCACCCCCTGCCCCCTCAAGGGGGTTAGCAAAACCCGCGCGTGAGTGCGGGTTTTTTTTGTGTGGTTACGTCATTGCGAGGACGGCTTTGCGGACGAAGCAATCTTCAATTATTTATAGGGGAGGTTATTTCTCTTGTTCCTTTTATTCAGAGCTCTAATTGATTTTTAAAGGACTTCATGAATGCGCGGCGCAGTTGTTATAAAAAAACTAAAGACCTTTTCTGTCACTTTTCTTTACAAGAAAAGTAACCAAAAGAATCGTCCGAAAAAATGCTCCGCGTTTTCGGACTTGCTCCCGCGCGAATACAGCAGTTAGATTTTTAGGTGCGCTTTAATTTGGTCGGTTTTTGGCTTTGTCTTTCTAATCTCTTCCGCAACTCGAAACTTCTGACTGTGCTACGCACCAACGCAAGGGCTACCGAAGTTTCGGAGGCTGAAAAAGAGGGGCGGTGTTAAATTAGAAAGGAAGTTTAGATTTGAGGAAACAAAGTTGTTGATGACAACACCCAAAACGTCAAAAAAAAACTGAATGATGAAATTTTTATCCCTAGCTATAACTGCTATTTGCTTCTTAACAAGTTGCGAGCCTGTGATGTATGTTCAACTATTTAAAACAAAACCAACAACTCCTCTTAAAAGCCAAGATGGTGCATTTGTTTACGAAAATGATACAGTGAAGATTACCTATGATTTCTGGTCTGAACATGGAAAACTTTCTTTCACGGTTTACAACAAATTGAATGTTCCTATTTACATTGACTGGAGGAAGAGTTCTTATATTACAGGAGAAGACAAAGTAGATTACTGGCGGGATGTTGAAACTATAGACGCTGCAACTTTAAGCACAGGGCGAGGTTATAGTGAGAATAAAAATGTATTCAATCCGACTGTTTCTGTGCCTGAAAATGGGGGTGTTGTTACGTATGGTACTGTTACTAATGTTGGCAATAGCGTTTCAGGTTCAGCATCGGTAAGTAAAGCGGTAAAGACCAAGCAGGAACGAATTACCTTTCTAGCACCTAAAACAAGTATTTCAAAGACTCCGTTTATTTTGTTTCCAGCAAATGGAGTTTCTTTAAAAAAAGACAAAACGAAATTTGCAACAGTTCCTATAAGCTATGAT
>CAMBIM010000042.1 GCA_945867505.1 Chitinophaga pinensis | reverse complement strand
ATCCGGTAAGTATGAAGTTTATATTTCTGCCAGTCAGGATAACTATCCGCCACCAATGAATTCCACAACGGTGAAGGTAGAGGTGAAGTAAAGGGCATAAAAAAAGCGTCCCGAAATAATCGGAACGCTTTTGTGATTTCGATGGGATTCGAACCCATGACCCATACATTAAAAGTGTATTGCTCTACCAGCTGAGCTACGAAATCATCCTGCTTTTTTCAAGCGGAGCGCAAATATAACCGCTTAGTCGAAAAATAAAATAGGGAGTGGAAAATTACTTTGCTTCCAGTATAACTCCTTCGGCAAGAAACACTAATTCTCTCTTGGGTTCTGTAATTTTTTCAATTTCCTCTTTGCTTTTGCCGGCATCTTCGGCATAGTGTTGTAACTCGGCTACCGAAGTTTCACTCCAAGATGCAATGCCTTGTGCGTAGAATTGTTTGCCGCCACTATCTTTAGGTACAAAAAAGCCGTAATCTTTAAAGCGCATACGCATAGATTTTCCGTTTCCTAAATCGGCTGTCATCCAGCAGCCTTTTACCTGGCAAGCCGTAACTACATCGCCTTTTATTTTTACAAACAACTCCTTTTCGTTGCCAATTTTGTCAGCAAGTAGTTTTACGTCTATTGCACCGTCTTTATTCACAGCAACTCCGTAACCACCGGATTTGGTAGCCTTAGTATTTTTTGAAGTTAATTTTTCTTTAGCCGGGTCGCAGGTTTTGCCGTTTTGCGCATTTGCGACAGTAAACAATAAGGCAATCATTAAGGCACTGGTAATCATCTTTTTCATCTTGATTATAGTTTAGGAACGCGAAAATAAAAGTTTGAAATAAAACATCGGGTCTTTCAACCGCGCGCGTATATCCAAATCTTCAAACATGCACGAAATAGTTTCGCGCAATAATTTGTTGCTGTTGGCTTTACGCACTACAAAGTTAAACAGCGATGGGAAATTGACCAGTTGTTGCATACGGTAAGAAAGAAGTAACTCGCTCCAAAGCCGGTGATAAAGTTCTTCATCGTACTGCTGCATAAAACCAGCCGAGAAATTATTTTGCTGTAAACACTTCTCTACCTGATTAGCCGCATACAAACCACTAAACATAGCGTTACCAATTCCTTCACCGGTAAATGGGTCAATGAGCATAGCTGCATCTCCGCAAAGCATGTAGTTGTTGCCTGATATGTGTCGCTTTTTAGAACCAAGCGGCAAGCCAAAGAGTTTGACCTCGCCTACTTTTTCGGCAGATGAAAACCTTTCTTTCAGCACCGGATTGTTTTCCAAAATAGATTCAAACGATTTTTTGAGATTGATTTTTTTTGCGCTCATTTTATCGGCACGCATGCCCACTCCTACATTTGCTCCACCATTTGGTAAGGGGAAAATCCAAAAGTAGCCGGGCAGAAATTCTTTAAGAAAGTGCAGCTCAATAAAATTCTCTGCGTCTAATCCCTTTACATTTTTGTAATAAGCGCGAAGCCCGAAACAATTGTGCTCGGCTTCGGTTTTTATTCCGGCAACATTTTTTGTGAACGATGAATAAGCCCCATCGCAGGCTATTACAATTTTTGTGTGGAATGTTTTACCATCTTTTGTTTCAGCAACAATTCCATTTGCTTCTCCTATGTAATCTCTTATTTCTGTTCCTTCAAAAAGTTGAATTTCTTTTTTGTTCTTTACTTTTTCTACCAGCCAATTATCAAAATCAATTCGCTTTGAAATAAAACCGGGTGCGTTCTTCTTTTCTTTTTTGGTTTGAAATGGTACGCGTAATGCTTCGCCATTTGGCGCCACAAAAGTTACCCCATAAGAACCGAGAAATTTTTCATGGCTGCTTAATTCCTCTACAAAACTTTTATCCAGTTTGTTTAAAACTTCTACGGCTTTGCCGCTTAGTGCATCGCCACAAATTTTATCGCGCGGAAATTTTTCTTTATCAACTACGACAGATGCTATTCCCTTTTTAGCCAAGAACAAAGCTGCACTTGCTCCCGCAGGACCTGCTCCGATAATTAAAACATCTGTTTGAATAGAGGACATTTTCAAAGTCCCCTTTAGGGGATTTAGGGGTTTTAGAAAGAACTTCCCAATCTCATATAAATTCCGGTTCCGGTGTAATGCGAAGGAATAACAGTGCCAAGTAAATTAGAAGTTCCTAAAGTTAAATCGAAATACTTCCAGCGTTTAGCAAACTCAACACCCAGGTTAAACCAGCTATAGCCACCTGCGCCACCGGTTACAGAAAAAACCATGTCTGGCTTAATAAAGTAGTTGGCCTTCATGTATCCGTAAGCATAATATTTGGGCAGATTGCGGTATTGTAATCCAAAAGTTAATACCAATTTTTCGTGCATCAGACTTTTTGAAAATGTAACCGATGCACTAAATGGATAGAATAGCGAATACTGATTATTTGATTTGGTTGGAAGATAAGAGCGTACCGCGCTGTCTAAATTAAGCGTATCAAAAGTAGCGCTGCTAAAGTTTAATAAATTAGGAATTACAATGCCGCGAAATTCAATTGTTTTTGCGCCATTGTAATTAACCGGTGCTGCACGGAACATCATGTATCCAACATCGGTTACATCTATATTTAGCTTCCAATTACTTTTATCCATAAAGCCCAAATGAAAATCGCCCGAGCCGCCTACACCGTTGCGCTGAAAAAATGTATTCGCGCCTTCGCGCGCTGCATTAAAAGTTAAATCGTAATTGATACGAATAGTATCTCCATCAACTGCCGTATAAACCGAAGTCTGTTTAGTGCTTATATCCTGCTGGTTAATTACCTGTAGGAATGAAAGACCAACACCAACATCCATTTGATATTTGCCGTAGTCAATCTTCTTTTTTACGCCACCGGTGTATTGGTTGTAAATAATATTTTGAACGCGCAGGTTGCTCAAATCGGTAGTAGTTCCTGCAAAGCGTGCGTTGCCGTAAAACAGCAATTGAAAGGTTTCCTTGCTTGCAATTACGTTGCGCATTTGGCGGTGACTGTAATTGAAAAAAACTTCGCCATCCCACTTTTTGAAATAGTGACGGTAAGTCAATCCCGTCTTCATATAATCTTCAAACTTCAAACTGCTTTTTATATTATTATCTACCCGTTCTTTCATAGCCGTGGTAATATCTTTTCTAAAAAGCAAAGCGTAAACCAAACCCATAGGCGCGTTGCTGGAGTTTGCCGCATAATCAAAATCAACTGTTATTCGGTTGCTTGCACCGCTTCTAATACTCTCGTTAAACAGGCTGTTGATGCTTGAAGAAGTGTAATTGAAAACAAGATTGGAATCAACTTCGCGTTTGCGAATTATTTCAGTTTTAACAGTAACAGTAGAATCTTGTGCCGATAGATCAATAGAGCTGATAAGAGCTATTGCCAGAAAAATATTTCTCATTGTGCGAGTAAACTTAGTCAGAGAAAGCAGAATCAAAAACGGGTGTTTATTTTGTAGTTAAAGCGGGCGGTGAATGTAATGTCCAGGTTATAATCGCTATAAATTTTCAAATGCTGCCCGTTGCAGGTTACGTTGTTAGATGCCGAATTAAAATCGGCAGTTATCACTGCATGTCTTGCTCGTTTAATATTATCCATTCTTTCTTGTGTAATGTAAAGTGGCACTTTGCTTTTCTTAAATTCTGTAGCGCGGCAATTAGCGTCTAAATCGGCTGCGGCAACTTTTGTATCCAAAGTAATGGTATCAACAGGTACCCAGTTTTCATCGTAAGCTATCATGGTTAACACCGCTTCTATCGGATATTTGTTTTTTGCAATCAGGTTTATTACACCATCCGAAATTCCGGCTACGTTCAAATTAGTTTGGCTTAAGTCGAAATTGAAAGTGTCTTTTAATACTAAATGATTAGCAATAAGCGACAATGGAATTTCTGCATTCAAATTTAGCTTTAGGGCACTTTCTAAATACGCAAAGTCGCGGTATTGTTGCGTGTTGCCCGCCACGTTTGTTTTTACCTGCACATCGTATTTTAGTTTGTTCGGCAAAATGCCCATTAAATCTTTAATGTTAGAGTTGCTGTTGTTTACTGCAAAATTGGTGGTCTTTGGCAACAACGGAAAATCTGTAGCTCTTCCAATAGCCAACGGCTGACCAAGAACAGAACCGGTAAGCGTTCGAGAGCCATTGTTTTTACTTTCGGCAGTTAAACTGTTAATCTGTATTTCTCCATCTATACCAATTCCGTTCTCTACACTAATGTTCATGTTCACAGCTTCTAAATCAATACTGCCGCTTTGAAAAATGTTTAGGAAGTCAAAATCGCTGCTATCCACTTGTGAAATAACATCTGCACCAGCATAACCCTTAATGTAGTTTGGTGCAACTTCAGTTATTTCATACACAATTCTTAAGCTATCATCTTTAGTAATATGCCTTGTAATACCTGATGAATCGATGTGTGCAATTACGTTTTGTGTGTAGGTATTAAACTTGGTTCCATCCTTTCCTGTTAAGTTAATAGCTAATCCAGATATATCAATTAAGGTATCAATAGTTACTGTGCCATCAACCGGAGCCGCAGGAACTGTAGTAAATTGTTTTAATGGACGACCCAATGCATCGTAAGCACCCACAAGAGTGTATTCTAGAAATAGTTTTTCTTCTATTGAGCTGGTAATATAAATATGTAAAAATCCAGAGCGTGCGTCTACATAAGTAAATTTTCTATCGCCAATTTCTTGGGTAACATCTTCAGTAATGCTAACGATGTCTTGGCTTGGGAACTTAGCCCATGCTTCTGATACACGCATATCGGTCGCAAAAATTTTCAACTCAATATTATCGGCAGTATCAATCGGCACATTGTTCCCATTGCTACCGGGTGTGCTAAGGTTGGTAACTGCTATGTCAAGTCCGCTGGTAATGCGTGTGCCACTAAGGGGAATTACCACATACGTAGAATCGCCATTAGGGCCTACCGCATAAACTACCTGCGATGCTACGAATGAGCCATCGGCAGTATTAGTAACAACAATATTTGCCCCGCTAATTGGAATAGGCAGGTTATTATAAACCCGAATTTGTATTTGCCCTGAAACTAAAACTGCACTATCAAAATACTGTGTGGCATCAAAGTGAAACGGGGCAACATTAAACCCGCTGAGAGCAGGAAAGGGAACAGAATTTCCCTGTTGGTCAAGAATAAACTGACCTAAAAAAGATGTGCCGGAATTTAAGAGCATGTTGTTGGCTAGTAAACCAAGCGAAACGCTGAAATTGACAGATTGGTTGGGCAGTCTTAAGCTATCCAGCGTAAACCTTTGACCAATTGCTGTATCAGGTATGCGAATAAGTTTATCGGCTAAACTGTATTGAAATAGTGAAGATTTGAAAGATAAAGTGAGCGAGTTATCAGAGTTTGTGATGATAGCAGAATCCTTTACCAAATCTTTTAAAGATAGGTTGGTGTTGGCAATTGGAACAAGCATTTCGGTATCCCAATTGGTTCTTGCTTCTTTTTTACAAGAAGATACAATCAGTGTTACAGCCATAAATAGCAAAACAATCTTTATAAACTTGAAATGACTCATGTAGTTCCTTGTTTTCATTCGGGGTCCTAAAATAGGAAAAACTTGATAGGTTTAGCTTATGAAAGAGTGTGGTAAATCAGAATTGGTTCGTAATTTCCTTGCCATGCCAATTTTCCTAAGTTTATGCAAATGAAAGTCACAGGATTTACCTTCATAAAAGATGCTGTAATTTGCGATTACCCGATTGTAGAAGCCCTACAATCTATTCTTCCGCTTTGCGATGAAGTTATTGTAGCAGTAGGTAAAAGCAGCGATAATACATTAGAGTTGGTGCGCAGTATTCATCCGCAAAAAATAAAAGTTATTGAAACCGTTTGGGATGATAACCTGCGTGAAGGAGGAAAAGTATTGGCATTAGAAACCGATAAAGCATTTCATGCAGTTGCTGCCGATGCAGATTGGTGTTTCTACATTCAGGCGGATGAAATTGTACATGAAGATTCTTTGAAAGCAATACAGCAAAGTATGCTGCAGTGGAAAGATGATAAGCGCATTGACGGACTCTTAATTGACTTTATTCATTTTTACGGCTCGTATAAGTATGTAGCCGATGCCTACAACTGGCACCGTAAAGAAATTAGAATCGTTCGGAACGATAAAAGCATTTTCTCTTACAAAGATTCGATGGGTTTTAGGAAAGGCGATAACCAAAAGCTTCAGGTAAAAAACAGCGGAGGGCTTATTCATCATTACAGTTATGTAAAAACACCTAAGCAGATGATGAACAAAGCCAAAGCGTTTCATCGCCTTTGGCATGATGATACCTGGCTGGAAGAAAAAATAGGCAACGCCACCGAATATGATTTTAGTGGTATTGATTCGCTGCAAAAATACGCAGGCACTTATCCGCAGGTAATGCAAAATCGACTTGCCAATTTTAAATCTGATTTCAACTTCGATGTTTCTAAAAGCAAAATGAAACTGAAGTATAGAATCAGAAAATTTTTGAAAGAGAAATTGGGGATTTCAATTGGTGAATACAGGAATTATAAATTGATTTAATTCTTCTTTTCTTCTTTCACCAAAAAGCCGGCAATATCAATTCCGTTTTTTACACGTTGCTTCATTAAGGCAAGTTCTACCACCTCATCCATTGCTTTTACAAAATGGAATTTCATTCCTTTTATATAAGCAGGATTTATCTGCTCCACATCTTTTTGGTTGCGGGCGCACATGATAATTTCTTTCAAACCTGCGCGTTTAGCAGCAAGTATTTTTTCCTTAATTCCACCTACCGGCATTACTTTTCCGCGCAGGGTAATTTCCCCGGTCATGGCCAGGAAAGGTTTTACTCTACGTTGGGTAAATAAGGAAGCGAGTGAAGTAAGAATAGTAATTCCCGCACTAGGTCCATCTTTAGGCACAGCCCCTTCAGGAAAGTGCAAATGCACATTTACTTTGCTGAAAATTTCGGGGTTGATACCAATTTTATCGGCATTCGCTTTTAAGAAAGTAACAGCTGTTGAAGCCGATTCTTTCATCACATCGCCCAAGTTTCCGGTTACGGTAACCGCACCAGTGCCTTTGCTCAAAGTAGATTCAATAAAAAGAATATCGCCCCCGTAAGGTGTCCACGCCAAGCCAACAGATACACCGGGAATATTTTCTTCGGTGTAAATGCTCTTATCAAATTTTTCAGGGCCGAGAATTTTACTCAAATCTTCATCTTTTATAGATGAATTATATTTCTCTTTCAGCGCTACCTTCTTAGCCACATTGCGCATTACCGAAGCTAACTGACGGTCGAGTTCGCGCACCCCACTTTCTTTAGTATATTCTTCAATTAATCGCTCCAAAACCTTATCGGTTATTTGAACTTGTTTCGATTTTAAACCATGATTAGTCAATTGCTTTGGCAGCAAATGCTTCTTTGCAATCTCTTGTTTTTCTTCAATAGAATAACCTTCAATCTGAATTATCTCCATCCTGTCGCGCAAGGCGGGCTGAATGGTTTGCAGCGAGTTTGCAGTTGCTACAAAAAGCACACGGCTTAAATCGTATTCTAATTCTAAATAGTTATCGTAGAAGGCGTTGTTTTGTTCCGGGTCAAGCACTTCCAGTAAAGCTGAACTTGGGTCGCCTTTATAGTCGTTACCCACCTTATCTATTTCATCTAAAATAAAAACAGGGTTCGAGCTTCCCGCCTTTTTCAAACTCTGCACAATTCTACCGGGCATTGCACCAATGTATGTTTTGCGGTGTCCGCGAATCTCCGCTTCATCATGCAAACCACCTAAGGCAATACGTACGTATTTTCTTCCTAACGAACGAGCAATACTTTGACCCAAAGAAGTTTTACCAACACCAGGAGGCCCAACTAAACAAAGTATCGGGCTTTTCATATCGCCTTTAAGCTTCAATACCGCGAGATATTCGAGTATTCGCTCTTTTACTTTATCAATACCGTATTGGTCGGCATCTAAAACTTTTTTGGCGTGTTTAATATCGAAATTATCTTGAGTATAAACACCCCAAGGCAATTCCAAAATCAAGTCCACATAATTCAGCACCACACTGTATTCTGCCGCAGCAGGATTCATGCGTTGTAGTTTATCTAACTCTTTATTTACCTGTTCTTTTGCTTTAAGCGGAAGATTCATCTTCTCTGCTTTTTCGCGCAAACGAGCTACATCTTTATCAGCTGAATTGATTCCCAATTCATCCTGAATGGTTTTTAATTGTTGCGATAAAAAATAATCGCGCTGCTGCTTATCCATTTCCTGGCGAACCTTTCCTTGAATTTGGTTCTTCATTTCCAGCATCTGAATTTCTTTATTCAAATGCTCCAACACAAAACGCACACGTTCCTTCATATCCGAAATTTCTAACAGCGATTGTTTCTCGCCAATAGAAATATTGAGGTTAGAAGAAATAAAGTGTGTGAGCGTAACCGGGCTGTTGATGTTCTTTAAAACGATACCTGCTTCACTCGGTATTTGCGGATTCAACTTGATGATGTTTCCCGCCAGTTCTTTAATGCTCATCATAGAGGCATCAAATTCTTTATCGCTTACGGGCAGTGTATCATGAAGAACTTCAATGCTTGCTTTTATAAACGGGTCAGATTGTAATAGTTCTTTGGTTGCAAAGCGGTGTCTGCCTTGAATAATAGCTGTGGTAGACCCATCGGGCATTTTTATCATGCGCAGAATTTGCGCTACTGTACCTATCTTGAAAATATCTTTGAACTCCGGCTCTTCAATGGTAGCGTCAATCTGTCCGACAACACCAATCAGTTTATTCGCTTTGTATGCCTCTTTGACCGCAATAATGCTTTTATCGCGCCCAACGGTTATGGGCAAAACAACTCCAGGAAATAGTATAGTATTTCGTAAAGGCAGAATCGGGAGTATGCTCGGTATTTCTAATTTTTTACCGTCTTCGCTATCTTCTTCGGGTAAAATGGGCAAAAAGTCAACTTCTTCATCGGTTCCTGACTGCTGTAAAAAATCCATCATATCCTTCTTATCCATGTAGCGTAATTGAGTTTCGAAAATAACAGAACTGCATTAAGTCAATTGAAGTGCCAAAAGGCTAATGAGGAAATTATGACAAAAAAATATTGCCTTATGCTCAACTGTTTTATTGGTTAGCACAAGGCAATATTTTTACAAGAAGATATTTATTTAACGAAGCAAGGTAAAGCTACCAATGTATTTTCTGCGCTCGCTGTCTAGGAAGTTAAGTTCTACCACATAGGTATATACTCCCGCATAAGCATCCGCGCCTTGGTATTTTCCATTCCAACCATCGTTTACGTTATTGGTTTCAAAAACTTTTTCGCCCCAGCGGTTAAATACGCGAAATTGAAAGTAAACTGTTCCTGTAGCAAATATCTGTAATACATCGTTGTTGTTATCGCCATTTGGTGTAAACACGTTTGGTATAAAGAATGGTTTATCGGTCTTTACTTTTACCTTAACGGTGGCACTTACCGTGCAGCCATCGGCATCGGTTACGGTAATTTCATAATCTAAGCTGCGGATACCCGAAAAAGTTGGATTAGAGCAATTGGTGCAACTCAAAAAATTTGCCGGACTCCACTGGTAAGTATAAGTGCCGGTAGAAGGTTGCACATCTAAGTTCAATTGTACTTCGGTGCCAAAGTTAATGTTGTCAAACACTAGCGATTGAACATTTATTTCTACCGGTTCTGTAATTATAAAAGAAGAACTAACCGAGCAGCTATTAGCATCGGCAACCGTTACATCGTAATTTCCTGCACCAACATTTTGTAATGAAGATGCCGAGGTTGAATTGCTCCATGCATAGCTGTAAGGAATTGTGCCTCCAGTTATATCAATAGTTACCGAGCCATCGGTAGTTTCAAAACAACTGGCGTTGATGATGGTGTTTATGCTCAAGGCTAATATGGCAGGTGTGGCAATAGAATAACTTGATGTGCCTGAACATTGGTTGGCATCATATACCGTTACATCATAGCTGCCAACTGAAAGCGAAGAAGCTGTGGCTGTAAATTGTTGTGGGTTTGTGTTCCAAACATAATTGTATGCCGGTGTGCCGGTATTTGCAGCGGCAGTAATAGTTCCATCGCCTGCACCAAAACAAGTTTCATCGGATGAACTAGCTAACGATAATACCGGACTAGGGTTTGCCGTAACGGCAATTGTGTTGCTGGCAAACTGACAACCCGCAGCATCGGTACCGCTCATGGTATAGTTACCGGTTTGCGTTACGTTGATGGTATTTGTATTGCTGCTTTCGCTCCACAAATACGATACATAAACAGAATCTGACGAAAGCGTTACGTTGCCTCCTTCGCAAAAACTGGTAGCTCCCAATGCGCTGATAGAAGAAGCCGAAGGCGGATTGAATGTAACATTGATAGTGTTGCTTATATACTGACAACCATTTGCTGCTACAGCTGCCATGTAATAGGAACCAGAAGCAGAAACCGTTACTGAGTTATTAAATGTAGTATCGCTCCACACATAGCTTACATAAATAGAATCTGCTGCTAACACCACACTACCACCGGCACAAACCGGAATAGATCCTTGCGCAGTAATACCCGTTGCCGAAGGTGGATTGATAGTAACATTTACTGTATCGGTATTGTAACAAGCAAACTGCGTAACCGCTACTGCATAAGCCACTGTTACAGGGATTGGGGTAAGATTAACTGCCGAGAAGACAGCATTTGAAATAGAATCGTTTGAAAGGTTATTGGTTGGATACCATTTATACTCATAACCGGCAGTAGTAGCTGTGCCTAATTGCACAGTGCCACCGGAACAAACCGTTACATCTGCACCGGCATCTGCCACAGGGTTATCATTGATAGTAACCTGCTGCGAAATTTGTTGTGAGATACAACCGTTATCGTCTACATCCAACGTAACAGTTTTAGTGCCACCGGTAGTCCACAATACTTCGTAAGGGCCGCTGCCGCTGCCGCTTACTACGGTGCCGCCATTAAAGCCCCAGGTAAAAGTAACGCCTGGACCCGCGGTGTTAGTTCCTGTATAAGTAATAGTAGTTGCTCGGTTAATACAAACAGGATTAGGATAAACTACAAATGATTGTATTCCTCCACCGTTAATTGTTACGCTAACCGTATCATCATCAAAACATCCCCAACGGTCAGTAACGGTAACAGTATATAAAGTGCTTACTGCCGGATTTACAGTAGTGGGGTTGGCCGATGAATTGCCCGGGTTCCAAGAATAAACATAGGGAGTGGAGCCTAACAAAGTAGTAGCGTTAAGTGCAATAGGCGCTCCGGCACATTGTATTATGTCTGCATTGGCGGTAATAGATGGGCAAAGGTTTATTTCTATTACCGATACACTGTTTCTGTTACAGGGTAAATCGTTCCAGGTTCCACCGGCATATATCTGCATACAATCTTCGCCATTGGCGCAACGGAAAGCCTCGCTGCCTGAACAGCCGCCTATGAAATCAGGAAAACTACAGCAAGTTGCGCCTTGCCCGTTGTTGTTTGGTTCGCCACTTGCCCAGTTTAAATAACTCATAGGTGTGCCATCTAAGGTGACCCAGTTGCCTTCGCTGGCAACATCAGTATAACCTACCCAAACTGCACCCACGCTGGCAATTACGCCCGAAGAGTTGAGCGCGTTTACTACCGCTGTATTTTCCGTAGCATCGTTAAATACCACTAAGTGCGCGCCTAAAGCGCGGGCATCTTGTTCGCTTTGGTTAGCATCTTGCGATTGTGGATTGATAAAATACAAACTGCAAGACTGACCAACTACTCCGTTCAATTCATTGTAACCTGCAGCAGCAAAAGCATTGCGCATAGCTGTAAGGTCGCAGCCCGGAGGGCCAATGCAAACCTGTGCAGTTACCACGGCAGTATCTAAAGCGTAGCAACCATAACGATCGGTTACCTGAACCTGATAAGAGGTAGTGCCCGTAGGGGTAATACTAACAGCCGCAGTGGTAGCTATTTGGTTGCCGCCCGGCAATTCGTTCCATATATACCCATAAGGCTGTGAGCCAAGGATGGTAGTGGCAGATGCGTATGTTCGATAATTGGCACAAACCGGATTAGCAGGAACTGTGGTTGTTATTTGCGGGCAAAGATTTACTTCAATAACGGATACGCTGGCACGGTTGCAGGGCAAATCGTTCCAAGTTCCGGAAGAATAAATCTGTGCGCAGTCTTCGCCATATTGGCAACGCCAAGCCTGATTGGTTTGGCAACCACCTATAAAATCGGGAATGCCGCAGCAGGCATCGCCTTGTCCGTTGTTGTTAGGTTCGCCGCCTGCCCAGTTTAAATAACTCATGGGCGAACCATCTAAAGTTACCCAAGTGCCTTCGGTTTGATTATCGGTATACCCCACCCAAACCGCGCCTACGTTTGCAATAACGCCCGATGAATTAAGAGCAGCTACCACCGCTGCGTTTTCTGCGGCATCGTTAAACACCACTAAGTGCGCGCCTAATTGTTGCGCATCGGCTTCGGATAGGTTAGCATCTTGCGAGGTAGGATTGATGAAATACATACTGCAAGGCTGACCTTGAACGCCCGGCAATTCTTGATAGCCAGCATTGGTAAATGCAGTGCGTATAGCATTTACATTGCAACCAAAAGGTTGTGCCTGAAGAAAAAAAACAGAGCAACAAATTATAGCAGAGAGTAAAAGTGTTTTTTTCATTAACCGTTTTTTTGAGCTGTGCGAATATGGGTGAAAGCGTTCTAATATTAAAACTATGTGATTAAGTAATTGCAAAGAATATTTATAGAGCGAAAACAGGCGGGGTTGGTTGCTTGGTAACAATGGAATTTAGCATACATGTACAAGGGATGTGTTATGGTATCCGTGGTTGCCCCAAGCAAAGCATTTTACAATACCTTATTGTCGCTCTCGTAGCCGTGGTGCCCCTGGCTGATGAGGGAGCTAGTTTCGTCAA
Organism: Chitinophaga pinensis; assembly: GCA_945867505.1. GTDB lineage: Bacteria > Bacteroidota > Bacteroidia > Chitinophagales > LD1 > Bog-950. Next base: position 3,522 of record CAMBIM010000042.1, on the reverse strand, counting down.
CATTAATGCCTTGTGCGCGTAGCTCTTCGCGCTTTTTTTCGCGGGCTTCGTTTTGAGCTTTCCAGTTAGGGTTGTAGCTAACAGAAATGTTCAACCATGCCGAGCGCGAAAGGCGGGTGTTGAATATAAAACCAATAACAGCAGTAATACCAACAGCGGTAAGAATTTGCTGTATATTCCACTTTAAAACAAAAAGGGTAATGAGCATGACAATGAGTAGTGCGCCCGAGCTAAATGTGTAACCCATGTACATAGCACCGAACCAAAAGCCGGGTTCTTGTTCGTATTTTAAACCGCACACGGGGCAGTTTTCGTACATGTCATAAAACTTGAGTTTGTAGAGGGGGCTGCGCCAAAGTTCGCCTTCGTGGCAGCGCGGACACTTCATGTTGACGATGCTGTAAACTTTAGTGCCTTTATTAAACATTGTGAATTTTTATGCTTGCGCGGTTGGACCAAAATTCATGGGCATCATCGGAGCTTCTTTATCGTTAATGGTGCCGAATTGTTGTTCGTATTTCTTTACGTTATCAATAAGCGCTTTCATTAAACGTTTGGCGTGTTCGGGTGTAAGCACCACGCGCGATTTTACTTTTGCCTTAGGCACACCAGGCATAATGCGCACAAAATCTACTACAAACTCTTGTGGCGAATGCGATATGATAGCGAGGTTAGAGTAAATGCCTTCAGCAAGTTCTTCGGGCAATTCAATATTCAATTGATTATCGGGATTTTGATTTTGGTCGGCCATGTTGTTTAATGTTTGTGGTGCGAATGTAAGAGAATAGGTAATAGTGAAGGCAAAGCCCAAATTGCCTCTTTACTATTTATTTTAAGTTGCTCAACATGGTTTCGTAGAACGAAATAGTTTCCATGTAGTCTTTTACGCCTATGCGCTCGTTAATACCGTGTACAGTACCTAGCAACTCATTTGTCATTCTTACAGGGAAAAAGCGGTAGGTGTTTTCGGTGATGTCTTGAAAGTGTTTAGAGTCGGTACTGCCCAGCATTAAGAAAGGCGTAACAATAGCATCGGGGAAAACCGAAGCACTGGTTTGCTGCAATAACTTAAAACCGTAAGTAGACGAACTAGAATTTTTAGAAGGCTCATAGATTTCGCCAACCGTAATTTTTATGAGTGTGTCATTAATGGTTTTGGTGGCGCGTTCAATTACTTGGTTAGAAGTTTCGTCACTCAAAATTCTAAAATTAACCTTGGCACTTACCAGCGATGGTATTACATTTTCTTTTTCGCCCACATTCATTACCGTAGCTACTTCGGTAGTTCGCAGCAGGGCTCTACCTTCATCGCTTTTTTCGTATTCGTTTAATATAAGTGGAAGAAATAACCACCGGTTAGCAAAAACCATGTTTAATGGCGCAGGCATTTCGGGACCTACAAAATCTAAAAACTCGTTTACAGTTTCTACTGTTCTTCTTTTCTCTTGGTTATCGTGCAGTTTTTTAATGGCCGAAACCAAAACATCTGCTGCGCTTTCTTTGGGTGGATGGCTGCTGTGTCCGCCTTTTACATTGGCGGTAATTTCCAAGGTTACATATCCTTTTTCGGCAGTGCCTATTAAAGCCACCGGTCGTTTAATATTGGGCACTATTCCTTCCGAAATCATTCCGCCTTCATCCATATAAAACTCAAAACTTACTTTTTGTGCACGCAGATAATTGGCAATCATAGCTGCGCCTTGGCTACCACCAATTTCTTCATCGCTACCAAAAGCAAAGTAAACGGTGCGCTCGGGTGTAAAGCCTTTTGCCTGCAAATGTTTTAAGGCTTCAAAAATGGAAATTAAACTTCCCTTATCGTCCAACGCACCTCTACCCCAAATAAAACCCTCTGCTACTTCGCCACTAAAAGCATCATGCGTCCATTTGGCTTTAGTGCTTTCTTCAATTGGCACTACATCTAAGTGCGCGTAAAGAATAACGGGCTTAACAGTTTCGTTCTTTCCTTTCCATTTCAACAACAAACTTCTTTGGTTGATGATAGTGTCTTCCAAATTTTCGAACACTGGTGCGTACTCTATTTTCAGGAAAGTAAAAAACGAATCGAATGCCGCTTGGTTAACAATAGTAGTATCATCATACGAAGTGGTGTTTATTCTAATAGCATCGCTCAAATGTTTAACTGCAGATTCATCTATTGGTAGTTCTTTTCGTTTGCCATGGGCAGTTACTATTTGTTTGCTTTTAAAGGAAGAGGTTTTGAAGAGGAGAACTGCTACAAGAACAATTACCAATAGGAGTAGGGAGAGGAGAAGTTTTTTCATGTGAAATTTTATAGTTCTTACCACAAATGCACGAATAAATAAAGAAGAATTAACTTTTGCATTTAAATAAATACAAGAGTGAGCTTCTATTGTGCCGAGGAACGAGGCATCTTGTATTTACTCTGTTAAAGAAAAAGAAAAGTTTCTATCTAGGCAAAGCCTAAGTTTGAAACGACAAAACCCATTTCTCAAGATGTTGTGTTGAGCTAAGCCGTTCGCTCCAACACCACAAACTCAAAATCGAATTCGTTTTTTTCGTCTGCCATATTCCATTCGCTGTTTACGGCTTTCCATTCCTGTTGTGACAGCACCGGGAAGAACGTATCAGCATCGCTAAACGTGTTTTTTACTTTTGTCAAATATATCTTATTGGTTTTGGCTAAAGCTTGACGATAAATTTCGCCACCGCCTATTACCATTAGTTCCTGTTCGCCACTCATGCGGGCAAATTCAATTCCTTCTTCTACACTTTTCACTACTTTGCAGCCTTCGCACACAAAGCCTTCTTGTCTGGTTACAATAATATTTACTCTACCAGGCAGCGGACTAAACTTTGGTGGAATACCATCCCAGGTTTTGCGGCCCATTAGCACATGATGCCCCCATGTTACTTCTTTAAAGTATTGCATATCGCGCGGTAAACGCCAAAGAAGGTTTCCATCTTTGCCTATCGCGTTATTATCGGCTACGGCTACTACAATTGAAATTTTCATCCGAATAATTTGATTTTTAAAGGACAGATGGAATGCCCATGATGCATTGTATAGATAAACGAATCATGGGCATTTCATTCGACTAAAATAGAAAAACAAAAATTCTTTTCAATTCAGTAAAGAAGCAAATGAGATTTCTTAAGTAATAGATGGCAAGACTATGTTCTTCTTCACATTCCAAACCAATCATTTTGAAAATTGACATTTACGTCTATTTTCGCACCGCATTTTAAAAAACACACAATCAATACAGATGGCAAACGTTGGTAAAATCAAGCAAATTATCGGGCCGGTAGTGGATATCAGTTTCGAAGCAGAAGGCTCTAAACTTCCAAGCATTTTAAGTGCCTTAGAAGTAACCCGCGATAACGGACAGAAGGTAATTTTGGAAGTTCAACAACACTTAGGAGAAGACGGTGTGCGCACTGTAGCTATGGATTCTACCGATGGTTTAAGAAGAGGAATGAGTGCCGTTGACTTGGGCGCGCCTATCACTATGCCGGTGGGGGAGTCTATTAAAGGAA
>CAMBIM010000041.1 GCA_945867505.1 Chitinophaga pinensis | reverse complement strand
CGAACCGTAAGTGTAAGTGTTACCATACTGTCGCAGCCGCTACTTGCAGAAAACATTTGGTTATAGCTACCGTCTTGCGAGTAATAGTTCCCGTTAAATGATAAGCTGTCGCCAAAGCAAATTGTTTGGCTAACTGAAGTGGTGATTTCCGGAAGAATAGAAAGAGTCAGCGTAACAATGCTGTCACATCCGCTAACAGCAGTTAGGGTATCATCATAAATTCCACTTTGAGAATAATAGTTGCCATTAAATAATACGCTAAAGCCAAAGCAAAAGGTTCGGCTAAAAGCTGCTGTAATTTCAGGTCTTACAGCAAGTGTAACAGTTATTGTGCTGTCGCATCCGTTAATTGTAGGAACAGTTACACTATAAACACCTGCAGTATCCACTACCGTACCATCAGCCAGCGTATAATTTGAATGGGCGCAAATAGTATCATTAAAAGAAATGTTATAGTTAGAATTTACAGCAATGGATATAGAAGAGCAGTTAGTGCTGTAGATGTTATTTTTAAAGTTGCGGGCATAGTAAGTGGTGGTTTGCGAAGGGCTGACAGTTATGCTATCCCCCGTACCTACAAAATTACCGCCACACGAACCCGTGTACCAGTATACAGTTCCGTCAATACCCGAAGCATAAAGCTTAGCAGAGCTTCCGTTACAAATAGAGTTTTGTGTAGCGGATATACCGGTCAAATCGTTAGGGGGATTTAATGCATACACCGAGATGTCGTCTATGTAAATCCGGTTGCCAAAATCAGAAGTTCCTTTAAAAATAATGTAGTTAGTAGCCGTATTAAAAGATCCGGGTATATTAAAGGTGTATTGATACCATCCTTCAGCAGATACGGCTGGAGCTAAGTTCTTTGAACGGTTAATTACTCCCAACCTTGTTCCGCCCGCAGAACTTGTGTTGACATCTACATAAACAGATACGCTATCATATTTAGCCAGCTGGCCGCTATCGCGATACATCCAAAATGAAACAGCAAAAGCACCTGAAGAAAAGTCTAATAAAGGTGTAGAAAGGTCTCCGGCATTTCCACCGCTCCAGCTATAGCCATTGTAATAACCCATACCAGCTCCGGAATGAGGTGAACAAGTGGGGTTGGTGCCGGTTGCTACTCGTTGCCAGGTGCCGGGGTTAGCTGCGCCAGATATGCGTACGTTAGTCCAGCCGGTAGGTGGAAATGTGCCTCCATCAAAACTTTCATTCAAAATTTGTGCAGCGGCAAAATTGTTTGCGCATAGCATAATGGCTACGGTAATTACTAATGATATTTTTTTCATACGGTTCTTTTTATCTTAAAAGGGTAATACTCCCTTTATATTCTCTGGTTTGGTTATTTAGTAAGGTTACCTTGGCTGTATAAACATAAACTGCCATAGGTTGTTTCGTTCCCTGATAGTAACCATCCCATCCATCAAAAAAATTATTGCTTTCAAATACTTTTTCACCCCAACGGTTATATATGCCCATCCTGAATTGCTTGATACCGCTACCGGCCGCTTGGTAAATATCGTTATTGCCATCGCCATTGGGGCTGAAAGCTGTAGGGAAAAACACTTCACCAACCGGCAGCACAGTAATGTTTATACTATCCTGATTAGCACAGCCAATGGCATCGGTGTACGTAAGGGTGTAAAGCGTAGTTGCAGGAGGAGAAGCAACTGTGTTCAGACAGTTACTGCAACTTAAATAATCAATTGGCGACCATATAAACGAACCGGAGTTGCCACCCGAAATTGTAGCGAATATTCCTGCGCTTTCACCACTGTAAATGGTTATATCATTCCCTAGGTCAACACTGGCACCCGAGGATGTATTAATATTCAAACCATCGGTAGCAGAGCAGCCGTTATTATCAGTAACGGTTACCTGATAAAACCCCTGCAATTGAGTAGAAATTGTTTGTGAAGTGTCTGAATTGTTCCAGCTATAAGAACTAAATCCAGAGCCTGCATCTAGCAAAACCGAATTGCCGTTGCATATAACGGTATCGTTACCGATGTTTAATGCAACCGCTTGAGGCTGATTAACTATTGCTGAAGTTGTTGCTGTACAGTTTGTAACGTCAGTAACAGTAATAGAGTAACTGCCTGCCGGTAAGTTTTGTATTGCCGAAGTTGCATCCCCGGTACTCCATAGGTAAGAATACGTAAGGTTACCTCCACTTGCATTTGCGGAGGCAGAGCCATCGCTAAACCCAAAGCAATTGGCATCTGTAGCATTTACCGTTACTGCTAAACTATTGGCACTACCCGCAATCGTTACGGTAACAGTATCTTTGCAGCCGGAGTTATCCGTTGTAACTATGCTATAGCTGCCGGAGGCTAATGCGCTGAAAATGTTAGATGCTTGCGCGGCAGCACCATTTATTGAATAGTTATAAGGCAAAGTTCCGGCATTAATAATATTTACTGTCGCGCTTCCATTATTTTGACCACACGTGGTTGTAGTGGAACTTCCGCTGGTTTGCAACGAGCAGCATACATTGCTTTGCACGGTGGCATTGCCGGTTGATTTACAGTTATTGGCATCGGTAACGGTAAAGTTGTAAGTTCCTGCTGTAAGGTTAATTGCTGAATTTGAATTCCCTGTAGATGCATTTGCACTCCAAGTGTAAGTGAGATTACCCGTTCCGCCAGATGCATTAATGGAAGCTGTACCGTCACTGGTACCAGCGCATGTTTCATTGGTTGTATTTACAGCATTAATTACAGGTGCATTGGGATTAGTTAGGGTAAAACTGGTATCAATAAAACAGTTAGCAAATCCGTTATCTGTAACCGTTAAAGTGTATACAGCCGCAGAAAGGTTGTTTGCTGTGGCCGAGTTACCAGTTGCAGCATTGGCGCTCCAGGCATAAGAATAATTTCCTGAGCCATTTGCTGTAGTTGTAGCAATACTGCCGTTGGTCGCACCACAACCAGGCTGGGTAATATTTGCGCCCAAAATAAAAGTGCAGCAATTACTTGGCACAATAAGAGTAGCTGAAGCACTTGATGAGCAGCCCGCATTATCGATTACACTAACGCTTATAGTGCTGGCAGGAAGATTATTTAAGGTTTGAGAAATGGCAAAGGGAACATTGATAGTAAATGGTGTTACGCCAGTATCAATGGTAGCCACATAAGGAGCTGTTCCACCGCTTAAATTAGCCGTAATAGACCCATTGTTTCCCGCACAGGTAGGATTAACTGGATTAGTTAGGGTAACATTTAACGTGCTATTTGAATTTAGTGTAATAATGGTGTCTTTACTACAAGCATTTTGTGTTACGGTAACATGATAGCTGCCAGCCCCTAAGTTAGCTGCCCCAGAGTTATTGCCTGTGCTGGCATTAGGGCTCCATGCATAATTGTATGTTCCACTTACGTTTGAAATAGTCACAGTAATACTTCCGTTGGCATTACCGCACGTTGGTTGCACAGTATTAACCAGCAATGAATAGACGCAGCAGTTGGCAGGTGCTATCAAGTTTGCAGATGTATTTGCTGTGCAACTTGCATTATCTACAACACTAACGCTTATTGTTCCTGCCGGAAGATTATTAAGTGTTTGAGAGATAGCAAAAGGAACATTGATAGTAAATGGTGTTCCGCCTGTATCAATGGTAACCAAATAAGGGGCTGTTCCGCCACTTATATTGGCCGTAATGGAACCATTGTTTCCCGCGCAAGTTGGATTAACCGGATTTGTTAGGGTAACACTTAACGTACTGTTTGAATTTAGCGTAAGAGTTGTGTCCCTACTACAGCCGTTTTGTGTTATGGTAACGCTGTAAGTTCCCGCAGCAAGATTGGAAGCCGTAGGACTATTGCCGGTAGAAGCATTTGCGCTCCAAGCATAACTTGCGGTACCGGATGCGGTAACCGACACATTAATGCTTCCATTGCTATTGCCGCAAGAGGGATTTGTTTTTGTGGCTGTAAAAACAACGGTAGCAGGAGTAAGGCAAGTTCCCCCGTTACAATTACCAACTGTAGCATCGTTTATAGACGGGGCAATTGCCCGGGTCCATGTTCCTCCATCGGGTATTCTGCTAAAAGTATTAGGGGTTGTATATTGCCCTACGTAATTGATTTTTGCAGGAAAATTTTGATAAATCTGCTTTGGCGATAATAAAGATGCTACTGCTGTGCAACCAGTGATAGCACTGGGAATGCAAGGGCTATCGTCTAAGTCGCTATCGGTTGTAATTTTTGAAGCCTCACCAGCACTAACCGTCCAATAAATAGCATCAACAGGGCTGCCAGTGGCATCGTATAATCCTACCCAGCCATCACCATTCGCCATCAAAAAACTACCTATGGAGCAATAGTTGCCAGTGTTATTATTAGTCTGAAAATCCACAGATGCCGGATTTGCAGAGGAACTAGATGTTCCTATCACATAATGGCCTAATGGTGGAATGCTGGTACCTGAGGGTATTACTATAGCACCACGATTATTCGCAATGCCATCTATATCAGCAATTCCTAAAATATAACAACCTATATCAGCTGATAAGCAAGGGCTGGCATTAAACAACTCCACATACTCGGTTCCCCCTGCAACCAAACCTTGTGCGGTTGATGGATAATGCATTACTTCATTTATTAATACTTGGGCAGTTGTAATTGAAATTCCGAATCCAATTAAAAAAGTTGTTAGGAAAAATCGTGTTTTCATTTTATCAAATTGATTTTAGATACAACTTATATGCCCTACATAAAAAGAAATAGCCCGATGTGGTTTCGGGCTATTAGAAAAGTTAAATAATAATGAAATAAAGTTCACTGAACATGCAGAGATGGAATTATTTACAATTCCAACAGTCATTCCTTTTATTTTTAAAAAAGTACAACAACATTCATTTTGATTTTTGTTGCGAAATTTTTCGTTTAGGTAATGCTGGAATTTGTGTTCCATAGAAGCTATCTTGGGTTCTTACTTTTGGGAATTAATATGAAGATGGCAAATGCCAATAAACCGATGCTTGATTTGACTAAAATATTATTTATGAAAAGCCCTATCTGTTTTGTGCTTTTAAGTTACTCCTGAGATTTATAGTGAATTGTTTCCATTATGTTTACATAAGAATAGTGATAGCCTATGCAGGTATATAGTATAACCAAAAGTCACGCGGAGAATTTAATACAGTTCAATTGAGGTTGCTTTTGTATCTAAGGGAACTATCTTTTATTTGAAGCATATGTCCCTTTTCATCGCCTCTTTAAATTCCGGTAGTAACGGCAATTGCTATTACATAGGCAATGGCAGCGAGGCGGTGCTGGTAGATGCAGGCATCAGTTGCCGCGAAACCGAAAGGCGAATGGCAAATCTCGGGCTGGCAATGGAGCAGGTAAAAGCAATTTTTATTTCGCATGAGCATACCGACCACATCAGCGGCTTGCCCATGCTGTCAAAAAAATATCAGTTGCCGGTTTACATCAGCGCGGCTACCTTGGGTAATAGCCGCATGAATTTACCGCAGGAGTTGGTGCGCGATTTTACTGCCGAGGCAATAAACATTAGTGCGCTGTGCGTAACGCCTTTTACAAAACTGCACGATGCAGCCGACCCTTATAGTTTTATAATAGAAGGCAATGGGGTAAAAATTGGCGTGCTCACCGATATTGGCAAAGCCTGCAAAAAGGTGGTGCATTATTTCAAGCAATGCCATGCGGTTTTTTTGGAAAGTAATTACGATGAGCAAATGCTGGAAGAGGGAAATTATCCGCGCCATTTGCAAAACCGCATACGTGGCGGCAAAGGGCATTTAAGTAATAACGAAGCTTTGGAATTATTTGCCATGAACCGCGCTCCACATTTGAGTCACTTGCTTTTATCGCATCTTTCGCAAAGCAATAACCGCCCGGAACTGGTGCTTGATTTATTCCGCCCCTTTGCCGATGAGTTGACCATTGCCGTGGCTTCGCGGTATAAGGAAAGTCCGGTGTATCATGTTCAGCAAACCGCTGAAAAAATTTCTGCCAACAAAAATGTATTGCCGTTCCGCGCAGTGCAGTATTCGTTGTTTGAATAGTGGCGCTTCATTGCGATGAACGGAAACCTTTCTCGCAATGACGTGTTTTAAATCATCTTCTCATTTCCCAAAATTCCTCACATTCGCCCCATGCAAAAAAACATCACCATAGTTGGAGCCGGTTTGGTTGGTTCTATGCTTGCTTGCTATTTGAGCAAGCGTGGATACCTTGTAAATGTATACGAGCGCAGAGCCGATATGCGCAAGGTTGGCTATGCGGGCGGTCGCTCTATCAATTTGGCGTTGAGCCATCGCGGATGGAAAGCCTTGAAGAAAATTGGCTTAGATAAAGAAGTTGAAAAAATTGCCATACCCATGCACGGGCGCATGATTCACGACCTACAGGGCAACACGCAACTCACCCCTTATGGTAAAGATGGTCAGGCCATTTACTCCGTTAGCCGTGGCGATTTAAACCGCATAATGGTAGAAGAAGCCGATAAGTTGGAGGGTGTAAATTTTTATTTCGACCACCGGTGCGCCAAAATTGATTTTGATAAAAACAAACTGGTTTTTGAAAAGCCTAATGGCGAAGCAGTGCCGGAAGATAATGCCGAAGTAATTTTTGGTGCCGATGGGGCTTACAGCGAAGTGCGTTACAAAATGCAAACCACTCCTAACTTTAATTTGAACCAACAGCACGAACCTTATGGTTACAAAGAGTTGCACATTCCCGCAGCAAAAAATGGCGAACATCAGGTAGAGAAAAACGCACTGCACATTTGGCCGCGCGGAAGTTTTATGATGATTGCCCTGCCGAATATGGATGGAAGTTTTACCGTTACCTTGTTCAATTCGTTTGCCGGTGAAAACTCTTTTGGCGAATTGAATACAGATGCAGAAGTGAAAAAATTCTTCACTACATTTTTTGCCGATGCGGTTCCGCTTATGCCGGAATTAGAAAAAACGTTTTTCGAAAACCCTACTTCTTCGCTCGTAACTATTCGTTCTTACCCGTGGAAATACAAACACGCCTGTTTAATTGGCGATGCGGCTCATGCCATTGTTCCGTTTTACGGTCAGGGAATGAACTGCGGATTTGAAGATGTAAACGAGTTGGATGAAATTCTTTCAGCCAACAAAAATTGGGATGATGTGTTGCACAAATTTCAAGAGCAACGCAAACCTAATGGAGATGCTATTGCCGATTTAGCATTGCATAATTATATTGAGATGCGCGACCTAAGTGGCAGAAAAGATTTTCAACTGCGCACGCAAATTGAACGGAAGATTGCTGAAAGATTTGGCGCCCAGTTTATGACGCACTACGCCATGGTAACGTTTAGCGACCTTTCATATTCCGAAGCGCAACAACGCGGAGCCAAACAAAACGAACTGCTGGATAAAATTATGGCTTTGCCAAATATTGAAGAAAATTGGAATGGAGAAGAAGTGATGAAGATGGCAGAGGAATGGATTAGTCAGCGGCAGTAAAAAGTGGCGGTAAGCAGGAGGGAACAGCGGAACTGAACTTCATAAGAGAAATTCGCGTCTTAAAAACAAATGTAGCATCTTTGTGTTAATCTTTGAATGATGAAAAGCAACTCAATAAATAGCAAGACAAACTTTAAAGCCCCCTTGAGGGGCTTGGGGGTGATGTTGTTATTCTTGTTTGTCTCAACAATATCTTCTGCTCAATTTGAAGAAGAGTATAACCGCATACTAAATCAGTTTATTGTGATGCTAAAGCCATCGCATACAATTGAGCAGTTACTTACAGAGCCTGCGTTTGTTGGTCGCCTCACCAATAAAGAATGTTTATCTCCCCGCATGAATATTTATTTGCTGGAGAAAACCACCATTTCCTCGCCCGATGAGTTTTTGCTTTTGCTGAAACAAAATCAACACATAAAAATTGCGCAATTCAATCACAAAAATATTGAGCAGCGTTCGATCATTCCTAACGATACTGATTTTGGTGCTCAATGGAATATGCTCAACACCGGACAAACCGGTGGCATTGCCGGTGCCGATATTGAAGCTACCGAAGCTTGGGCAATAAACAGCGATAACGTAACTACCAATGGCGATACAGTAGTTGTTGCCATTATTGATGGCAAGTTCGATTTGTATCACGAAGATTTGAACTACTACGTAAACTACAATGAAGTTCCAGGCAATGGAGTGGATGATGATGGCAATGGCTACATTGATGATGTAAGTGGTTGGAATGTGTTCAACAATAATGGCGATGTGCATAGTTCTGCACCTCAATCAAATCACTCCACGCATTGTGCAGGTATAGCAGGGGCTATTGGAAATAACAATAAAGGAGTTGCCGGTGTTTGTTGGGGGGCTAAAATTCTCCCTATATACGGTTCATCAACTACCGAATCGGATGTGCTTGAAGCCTACGATTATGTGCGCACTATGCGCCTACTTTACAATTCCAGTTTTGGTACAAAGGGAGCGTATGTGGTTGCTACCAATTCAAGTTTTGGAGTTAACAATGGCAACCCAGAAGACTATCCACTTTGGTGCGCTATGTATGATTCTATGGGAGCGGTTGGAATTATAAGCGCAGCAGCTACTACCAACTCAAGCGTTAATGTAGATGTGGTTCACGATATGCCTACCGAATGCCCAAGCCCCTGGTTGATTTCTGTAAACAGCACCCGCCAAACCGATGTAAAAGATGCTGGAGGTTATGGTAAAGCAAGTATTGATTTAGGCGCACCCGGTAATAATATTCGTTCTACTACTGCGGCAAGTTCTTATGGCAATATAACCGGAACATCTATGGCAAGCCCGCATGTGGCAGGTGCGGTGGCGGCTATGTATGCAGCAGCGTGTAATTCTTTAATTGATAAATATTTTGAGCAGCCCGATTCTATTGCGCTGTTGGTGAAGAAATATATACTGGATGCGGCTGAATGGAATTCATCGCTCAACAATCTTACGCTTACAAACGGACGGTTGAATTTGTATCGCGCTATTATGAATCTGAAAAAATACAATTGCGATTCGTGTAATTTTTCGGTAGATGTAAAAGCCAATCCAATTACTTGCAAAAATGACGACAACGGAGAAGCCATACTTACTTTTAGCAGCGGTACGGCTACCGATTATAATATTGTTTGGTCGAATGCTTTAACTGCCGATACGCTTCAAAACTTAGCTCCTGGCTTTTATGAAGCTACTATTACCGATACGCTTACAGGTTGCTCACGCTTTGTAAATACGGAAGTACACAACCCCGATTCCATTCGAATTGTATCAATTAACACAAACCCATCGGTAGGGGGCAATCCGGGTAATGTTATTGTAAATGCTTTAGCAGGAAATGATGTGCTGATGTATTCCTTGGATGGAATTACCTACCAACAAACAGCTATCTTCAGTATTCCCGATAATGGAAACTACATGGTGTATGTAAAGAATTCATTGGGTTGTGTGGTGCAGCAAAGCGTGGTGGTGAGTGGAATAGGAGAGTTGGCAATTGGCAATTGGCAGTTGGCATTTTATCCCAATCCGGCAAATGATGCAGCAACCATTTATTGTCCGCAGTTTGAGAGACAGAAAACTGTTCTCGAAATTTTTGATGTAACCGGCAGGAAGGTTTTTGAAGTCACCCCTTCGGCTGCAAACTGCGAACTGCAAACTGCGAACTGGAACAACGGTATTTATTTTCTGAAAGTAGAAAGCATTACTAAGAAGTTTACCGTGGTTCATTAAACTTGCGCCATGCAATTACGATGGGCAGTTAAACAGGTTGATGAACAAAAAGTAAATGCACTTCAACAGGAGTTGAAAGTGCATCCGGTGCTGTGCAAACTATTGGTGCAACGCGGAATTGAAACGTACGAAGCGGCAAAAAAATTCTTCCGTCCCGAGTTAAGTGATTTGCATGACCCCTTCTTGATGAAGGATATGGATAAGGCGGTGAACCGCATTACACAAGCCATTTCTGCTGGAGAAAAAATTCTGATTTATGGCGATTATGATGTAGATGGCACAACCGCTGTTTCTACCGTATATCTTTTCTTCAAAGAGTTTTACCCGAACATAGAATACTACATACCGCACCGGTATACGGAGGGCTACGGTATTTCTTTTCAGGGAATTGATTATGCGGTAGCAAATAATTTCGCGCTTATCATTGCGCTTGATTGCGGAATAAAAAGCAACGACAAAGTTGATTACGCCAACGAGAAGAAAATTGATTTCATCATTTGCGACCACCACACGCCCGGTGATGAAATTCCGAAAGCCATTGCTGTGCTTGACCCTAAAAGAAGCGATTGCCCTTATCCTTACAAAGAACTAAGCGGTTGTGGTATCGGCTTTAAATTGATACAGGCATTTGCCGAGCAAAATGGAATGGATGCAGAGACCTGTTACCGGTACTTGGATTTAGTATGCGTAAGTATTGGTGCCGATATTGTTCCTATAACGGGAGAGAACAGAATACTGGCACACTATGGTTTAAAGAAAGTGAACGAGAACCCGTTGCCCGGTTTAAAGAAATTGATGGAAGCATCGGGCAAGCAAGGACGAATGGATATTACTAACGTGGTTTTCGTTCTCGCCCCGCGCATTAATGCTGCGGGCAGAATGGACGATGCCAAACATGCCGTGCGCTTATTGGTTTCAGCCGATGTTGATTTAGATGTTGGTGAAAATGCGGAGCAGCTCAACAAGTTCAACACCGATAGAAAAGATTTAGACAAAAACATCACCATTCATGCGTTGGAAATGATTGCTGCTGACGAGAATCTTCTGAATAGAAAATCAACCGTGGTGTTTCATCCCGAATGGCACAAAGGAGTTTTGGGTATTGTGGCTTCGCGGTTAACAGATACTTATTACCGACCAACCATTGTTTTGACCGAAAGTGATGGCAAGCTAACCGGTAGCGCCCGCTCGGTTAAGAACTTCGATTTGTATGAAGCTATTTATGAATGTCGCGATTTGCTGATTCAGTTTGGCGGACATAAATACGCGGCAGGTTTAACCATGTTGCCTGAAAACGTGGATGCTTTCAGAAATAGATTTGATGAAGTTGTTAGCGCACGAATTACACCCGAACAATTAATTCCTGAATTAGAAATTGATGCCGAGATAGAACTGGAAGACATCAATCCAAAATTCTACAGCATCATTCAGCAAATGGCACCGTATGGGCCGGAGAATATGAAGCCCGTTTTTCTAACGCGGGGAGTAAAGGACAGCAACTGGAGTAAAATTGTAAAGGAAGAACACATCAAATTCTCTGTAAAGAAAAATAACAGCCCGGTGATAGACGGAATTGGCTTCCGCCTAGCACCCAAGTTTAGTATCATAAAAAACGGAACTTTCGACATTGCTTACAACATTGACGAAAACGTGTGGAACGACAGAGTGAGTTTGCAGATGATGGTGAAGGATGTAATTTGAAGTCTATTTCTCTTTCCTCTTCTTCTCATAAATTTGCAAGATGTACAAGGAAATTGCAAAGGCTATTAAAAATATATAATAACTCACATCACTTATGCGACTTGCCTTCTCCGGATAAATCAGAACATTACCTATTGTTATGAAAGTAAAGAGGTAACAGAACTTGAAAAGAACACCCTTAAAAATATCGAAAGCTTTTTTCATTTTTTTATTGTTCTGAGTTAGATAATGTAAATCTAAAGAAATTGTATTTTCCTACATCTTCAAATCATCCACACCATCTAAGTAAGCTTGTATTTCTTCAAACAGTGGTTCAAATACACCTTTCTCGAAAGGCGATTGAAGTCCTGCAAGTTTCACCAAACCTAAAAACGAATCGCTGCCACCGGCTTGGCAAAGGCGGTGGTAATCTGCCCAGGCAGCTTTAAAATCTTTCTTGCTCTTGCTCCAAAACTGAAAAGCGCAAAGCTGCGCCAAACAATAATCGATATAGTAAAATGGCGAACGGAAGATGTGCGCCTGACGTTGCCAGAAACCACCACGTTCTAAATAATCAATACCATCATAGTCCATCCAAGGGCGATATTTCTTTTCAATTTCTAACCATGCACTTTTGCGTTCTGCCGGAGTCATATCGGGGTTTTCGTAAACCACATGCTGAAATTCATCTACCGAAACACCGTATGGCAGGAACAGAATGTTGGACGAAAGGTGAACGAACTTATACTTCTCGGTATCGGCACCAAAAAACAAATTCATCCATGGGTAAGTCAGGTGCTCCATGCTCATGCTGTGTATTTCGCACGATTCCATAGTAGGCCAGTAATATTCTTCTACCTGAAAATTGCGGCTTTCGAAACACTGAAATGCGTGGCCTGCTTCGTGGGTCAACACATCTACATCGCCCATGGTGCCGTTAAAGTTAGAGAAGATAAACGGTGCTTTGTATTTAGGGAACATGGTGCAGTAACCGCCACCGGCTTTACCTTTTTTGTTAACCAAATCCATCAAATCGTTATTCACCATAAAATCGAAAAACTCTTTGGTTTCGGGCGAAAGCTCGGCATACATTTTTTGTCCGTTGGCTACAATTTCTTCTGGCGTGCCCTTTGGCGTAGGGTTACCGGAATTAAAATTGTGCGAAAGATCGTAGGCTTTCAGCTTATCAATACCAATGCGCTTGGCCTGACGCGCACGCAATTTGTTGGCCACGGGCACTACATACTTCAATACCTCTTCGCGGAAGCCTGCCACCATTGCCGCATTATAATCGGTGCGTGCCATGCGGTAATACGCCAGCTCCACAAAGTTTTTGTAACCCAACTTGTGTGCAATGCGCGTGCGCACCTTTACCAGCTTGTCGTAAATTTCATCAAACTCAGCTTCGTGCGCGGCAAAAAAACCGTGGTTGGCTTTGTATGCCTTTTTGCGCACCTCTCTATCGGTGCTTTCCATAAAAGCAGAAAGCCCTGCAAGGTTCAACTTTTGGCCATTAAAATCTACCTCGGCACTGGCCACCAGTTTAGTGTATTGCGTGCCCAGTTTGTTTTCTTCTTTCAGGTCTTCTATAATAGAAGTATCGAAAGTTTTGGTGCTTACTTCTGCCAGGTTGAACAACTGGTTGCCGAAATCTTTCTGTAATTCGTTTTTAAACTTAGATGAACCCAAAGCCTTGTAAAACTGAATATGCAAATCTTTCATAGCCGGTTCGTTGGTATCAAAAAACTCCTGCTCGGCTTCGTAAAATTTATCGGTAGTATCAATACTATTACGAACAGAAGCTATAGAAGAATAAGTGCTGAACTCGTTCTTCAATTCATTTATTTTAGTAAGAACTTGTTTTTGTTCTTCGGCATTTTGCGCAGCATCAAACTCGGTTAGCAGCGCGTTGAAATCGCTTTCCACCTTGGCAATATCGGGGCGCGTGTAAGTCATTTCAGAAAACTTCATAGTAGCTTAATTTAGAAAAGGCAAACGTAAAAAAATATAAGCAGCCTTATGGGTCAGCAATTTGGGCAGAATAAGACTTGCTGATGTCATTAATCTTCAAGCATACGGTTAGCCGCATGTTTGTAATACTGCCAGTAAGAAATTATCAGCCGCATTTGAAAAGCTGAAAGCATAACCAAGGCACCGGTGCCAAACAGCACCAGCTCTTTATATAGATAGTCGAACAGTTCGCGTTTTACATCTTCATATATAATCACATTCATTTTCGGAAAACCGAAATCTTCAATAAAGAAATTGTCGGCTAGCCCAATAAATTTTTGCAGGTTATACATGATATAAATGAACAAGCTCAAGTTAACCGCAAAAAGCACAAACCGAATAATAGAAGGGCGCAAAAAAGGCAAACTTCTAAATGTAATTGACCAGCGGAAATAAGTAAGGGATATGAAAATGAAGAAGGTGTTCATTTTCCAATAAATAAAATCGAGCTTGCTGGTAATAGGGTAGAGTATGGCGTAAATAACCATGCAGGTAATAGCCGTCCAGAGCAATTCTTTAATAAAAACAAGCAGATTTTCGCGGGTAAAAAGATTCATATGCTATATTAATAATGAGTTCTGTAATAATCTTCGGGTTTTATTTCACCGGCAAGCACTTGCCTAAACGCCAAAGTATCTTTTAATCCTAAACCAACAGCACGGGTAAAAAGTTCTTGGCTTTTCGCTTCATTGTTCCAGCCTTTATAAACAAAACTTAAGCCGCTGTAAATAATTGCCGAAGAATTTTGTGCTGCAAAGGCAGATTCGGCAAAAGCCAAACTTTTTTCTTTATCGTTTTTTCTTAAATAAAGCAACGAAGCATTTAAAAAAGTATAAGCCGAAGAATCGTTAAGTGAAATAGCTTTTGTCAAATACTTTTCAGTAGAATCAACTTTACCTAAGGCCGTAAAAACCGTTCCTAATGCTGAATAATAAATAGCTTTATTGGGTTGATAAGAAATGGCATTTCTATAATAGTTAATGGCTTTTTCATCTTTTTTTAATGAATAAGCCACATTTCCCGCCAGCATTTGCGCATCGCTGTTTTCTGGAAACTCTTGCAAATACGCATCTAATTTTTGCTGAGTAGAATCTAACGAAATTTTATCCCTCTGGGCATAAATTTGGTGATAAACACTGTAATAGCGATTCTCGATTGGGTCGGTAGACGGAGCGCGTTCGTTCTTACAACCCATAAAAAATAACATAAAGCAGATAATGCAAAACCTTGCCATGCAGACTGCAATTCTATTATTATAATTTGTTTTTGAGCAGCCAACCTTTGCACAGTAGGTTTCGTCTGCTAAATTCAAATTTAGAAAAAACAAAGCAGGTGCTGTCAAATTGACTCAGAATGTTATTTTAGCACCCTTAAAAAATTAAGATAATTATAGTTCGATGAGAAAAATACTACTTTTTGCTGTTACCTGCACGGTATTGTTTGTTAGTAATAGCTTCGCGCAATTTCCTGGTTGCCCGGCAATAAATGCAACTAATGCAGGTGTTCTTTGTGGTCAAAACTGCACTAATCTAACAGCAACAGCTTTTGGTGGAGCACAAACAACTGCTTATACCGTATCATCAATAGCATACACTCCGCCATTTGCTTTTAATACCGGAACACAAATATTGGTAAACATTGACGACCGTTGGTCAAGTGCTATTGCGTTACCATTTCGCTTTTGTTTTTTTGGAAACGACTACAATTCTATTATAGTAGGCTCAAATGGTGTTTGCTCATTTAATACTACCAATGCTGGTGCCTTTAATAACTGGAATATTCCTGCAGGAGGAATTCCTAACGCCACTGAATGGCCAGACTTACACAACTCTATCATGGGTCCTTGGCACGATATTGACCCAACCAACCAAGGGCAAATTTTTTATGAAATTGGTGGAACTGCTCCTTGCCGTTATTTTAAAGTATCATGGTTTAATGTGCCACACTATGGCGCAGCTAATAGTGTATCTACTGGCTCTTGTCCAGGTCAAAACTTACGTGCTACACAGCAAATAATTTTGTATGAAACTACCAACGTAATTGATATGTACATTCAGCAAAAGCAATTTTGTGCTGCTTGGGATGGTGGTGTTGCTGTACAAGGTATTCAAAATGCAAACGGAACGGTTGCTTACACAGTACCGGGAAGAAATGGTACACAATGGAATGCTACTAATGATGCACAACGGTTTACTCCATCAGGAGCAGTTAACTATACTATTGCATGGTTTTTGGGAGCAACACAAATAGGAACGGGAAATACGATTACCGTTTGTCCTCCTTCTACAACCGTATACACTGCCAAAGCAACTTATACAGACTGTAGCAGTGCTACCCCCGATATTGAGGTGACTTCTGACATAACGGTAACCTTTGCTGGGATAACAACTACCATTGACTCTGTGCGCACAATAAGTTGCAATGGCGGTTCAGATGGAGCAGCCTATGCTTCTTTCAGCGTAGGTTCAACAGTTCTTTCCTATGGCTGGTCACCAGGTGGTACGCCTAACCAAACTTCTATTACAGGTATTCCTGCAGGAACATATATTTTCTCAGTAACAGACGGTGCTAACTGTACCCGCTACGATACCGTAGTTTTGGTTGATCCCCCTCTTTTAACTGTTGATGTGCCGGATGCTACAATTATATCTTGTGGTGGAGGTAACCCGACAGGTTCCCTTACTGCAACACCAACAGGTGGAACTCCCGGATATACTTATTCTTGGACAGGTGGCTATACTACCCAAACAATTTCGGGAGTAAGTCCAGGTGTTTATATTGCTACAGTTACAGATTCTAAAGGTTGCACAGCCAGCGATGGTGGAACTATAACTGTCAACACAACCACTGTTGCATTTAATCAACCTGTAAATACCGATGCATCCTGCGGTGCAAGTAACGGAACTATTACAGTAAGTGTAAGTGGCGCAACACCAGCTGTAACTTATACCTGGTCTAACGGCTTGCCAAATGGCGATACCCAAACGGGTCTTGCAGGCGGCACTTATTCAGTTACCGCTACAGATGCTAACGGATGTTCAGCTACTGCTTCATATACAGTTGGTCAAACTTCTGCTATATCATTCAATACACCACTTATAGAAGATGCAAGTTGTGCCGGTAACGATGGAAATATTGAAGTTAGTTTGACAGGAGCAACTCCAACAATTAGCTATAGCTGGTCAAATGGCCTACCAGATAGCGATGTTCAATCGGGTCTTGCCGCAGGCACTTATTGCGTAACAGCCACCGATGGCAATGCTTGTACAGCTTCTGCTTGCTACACCATTGCTCAAGCTGCTCCGATTACTTTCGGCACTCCGGTAATTACAGATGCAACCTGCGCAGGAAATGATGGAAGTATTGTGATAACTGTTAATGGAGCAACCAACCCTATTGTTTATACTTGGTCAAATAGCTTGCCTGATAATGATACGGTAACTGCTTTGGGTGCT
>CAMBIM010000040.1 GCA_945867505.1 Chitinophaga pinensis | reverse complement strand
CATTTTCTGCATCGTAAGCATTTCATCGCGCAGTTTAGCAGCGGTGAGGTAGTCAGTTTCTTTTGATGCTTCCAACATTTTTTTGCGTGTGGCTTCAATAGCTTTATGCAACTGGTCAGCATTCATGTATTGCACTACCGGCTCGGCAGCTATGGTTACTTCGTCTTCCATTTCGGCATAAGCATCTGGAGATACTCGAATATTCAATATAGATGTTTGTCGCATAATATCCTCTTTGCTTTTTAGGATAGTAAGCGGAGTAATGTTATGCTCTGTGTTGTATTTTATCTGCTTCTCCCTTCTGCGATTGGTTTCATCTATCGTTAACTTCATGCTGTTGGTTATCTTATCAGCATACATAATTACCTTGCCGTTTACGTTTCGCGCAGCACGTCCGGCTACCTGAATCAAACTTCTACGGTTACGTAAAAAACCTTCTTTATCTGCATCTAGGATAGCAACAAGCGAAACTTCGGGTAAGTCCAATCCTTCCCGCAATAAGTTTACCCCAATCAATACGTCAAATTTACCAAGGCGCAAGTCGCGTATAATTTCAATACGGTCAAGCGTATGTACTTCGCTGTGAATGTAGCGGCACTTAATACTTACACGCGCCAAATATTTATTCAACTCCTCTGCCATACGCTTAGTAAGCGTGGTTATTAAAACGCGCTCTTGCTTTTTAATACACTCGTCAATTTCTTCCAGCAAATCATCAATCTGGTTAAGACTTGGTCGAACTTCAATTGGAGGATCGAGCAAACCAGTAGGGCGAACCACTTGCTCTACAAACGCTCCTTCGGTTTGGGCCATTTCATAATCTCCCGGTGTGGCACTTACATAAATGGCCTGCTTCATCAGACTTTCAAATTCAGGAAAATTGAGAGGGCGGTTATCCATGGCCGAAGGCAAACGGAAACCATATTCCACCAAATTCATTTTGCGGCTTCGGTCGCCTCCACTCATACCACCAATTTGCGGAATGGTCTGATGGCTTTCATCAACAATTAATAAAAAATCATCCGGGAAATAATCGAGCAGACAATAGGGGCGCGAGCCTTTTTCACGCTTATCCATAAAGCGTGAATAGTTTTCGATACCCGAACAATAACCTAACTCGCGCATCATCTCCATATCAAACTCCACGCGCTCTTTCAATCGCGCAGCTTCTACGTACTTGCCCACTTCTTTAAAGTATTGAGTTTGCACGTTTAGCTCCACTTGAATTTCATCAATAATCCGCATTAGCGAATCTTTGGAAGTAACATAAAGGTTAGCGGGGAAAATAGAAGTAGCGGTATATTTCCCCAAAGTTCTACCAGTGGAAAGTTCGAAGCTTTCAATCTCTTCAATTTCATCGCCAAAGAAAGTAACCCGATAAGCGTAATCAAGATACGGCAAAGCAATTTCAACTACATCTCCTTTTACGCGAAAAGTTCCTCGCTGTAATTCTTCGGCACGCGAGTATAGCGAGTTTACTAGTTTGTGTAAAAATGCATTGCGCGCAATTACCTGCCCCGTATGAATTTTGATAATTCCGTTCTGAATTTCGATGGGGTTCCCCAAACCGTAAATGCAACTTACGGATGCTACTACAATAATATCCCTGCGCCCAGATAGTAGAGAAGCCGTTGCGCTCAATCGCAGTTTGTCAATTTCTTCATTAACCGCTAAATCCTTTTCAATATAAGTGCCGCTGGAAACAATGTAGGCTTCCGGTTGATAATAATCGTAATAAGAAACAAAATATTCTACCGCATTATCCGGAAAGAACTGTTTGAACTCTCCGTAAAGTTGCGACACCAATGTTTTATTGTGTGTAAGCACCAAGGTTGGTTTCTGCACTTGCTGAATAACGTTGGCTACGGTAAACGTTTTGCCGGAACCGGTTACGCCTAGTAGTACTTGATGTTTTTCGTTTTGCTGAATGCCCTGCACCAATTGCTTAATGGCAGTAGGCTGGTCGCCAGCGGGCTGATACTTTGTGGTAAGGTTAAAATTCATCGAATTGCAACATTACAGTTTATACTTGATTGTTTAGAGTTTTCTGATTGCCCGAGCTAAAATTTCAACTATAAAGCGGGCACTTTTACTTGGTAGATATTTCTATTTTAGCACCCCTAAAAAATATATAAAATATGGACTTATCAGAAATTGTTGCTATTCCGGGCATGCCGGGTTTGTTTAAAGTTACTGCGCGCAGAAACGATGGTTTAATTGTTACCTCGTTGGTGGACGATAAAACGCAATTCGTATCAGGCAGAACTAATTTGTTTACTACGCTTGACAACATTACCATTTATACCAACGATGAGCCGATTGTATTAAAAGAAGTTTTGGCGGCTATTAAAAAGAATAAAACCGCTGTGCCCGATGGCAAGGACGAAAAGTTGCTAAAGACCTGGATGGAAAAAGTTCTTCCGGTTTACGATAAGGAGAAGGTGCATGTAAGCGACATGAAGAAGCTGGCTAAGTGGTATAGCATTCTTGATTCTAAAAATTTGATTGAAGAATTAACCGCTGAGAAAACTGCTGAAGAAACTGCTGAAAATACCGAAGCAAAGAAAGATTTACCTAAGAAAGAAAGCAAGCACATTGCTACCAAGGGCGACCAAGGCTCTAAAGCTACCAGCAAACCAGCACCGGTTCGCAAAATAACTACGCCAAGAAAAGCTACCTAGTAATTAAGGTTTAGCGCGAGGTATTAGGGCAGGTGAAATAAAACAAACTATGACATCAGAAACATATCAAGGTATTGAAATACCTGAACGCAAAAAGAGAAGTTTTGTAGCAGAAGATTTCGACCCATCTACTTGGGAAGCTATTGAGCCGTATTACAAAAATCTTTTGGGCAGAAACATCAATTCGTTACAAGAATTGCAAAGCTGGTTGAAAGACTGGAGCGAGTTAGATGCTGTGTTGGGTGAAATTAGCCGTTGGATTTATGTACGCACCACCATTGATACTTCTGACGAAAAGGCTAAGGCTGATTTGATGAATCAATATACCCAAATCTTCCCGCAGCTTACGGTGCAGGCTAATTTAATGGATAAAAAATTTGTTGATTGTCCGTTTGTGGCTGAGTTAGACCAAGATATTTTCTTTACTACTATTCGTAAGGTTAAAAAATCTTTGGAGCTTTTCCGCGAGGAAAATATTTCATTGCAAAGTGAACTGAACATGAAGCAAGCCACCTACGACCAAATTGCGGGGGCACAAAGCATTACTTACAATGGCACTGAACTTACGGTGCAGCAAGCGCAGGTTTATTTAAAAAGCAACGACCGCGCACAACGCGAAGAAGTTTTTCGCTTGATTAACGACCGCAAACTGCAAGACGCTGATGCGTTGGATACGCTCTTTACTGAGTTGATTCAACTGCGCACACAAATTGCGAAGAATGCCGGTTTCGAAAACTTTATGGAGTATCGCTTTAACGAGCTTGCCCGTTTTGATTATACACCTGCAGATTGCATTCAGTTTCATGCCTCTATTGAAGAAGTATTGATGCCATTGGTGAATCAATTGTTTGAAGAGAAGAAAAAAGAACTTGGTTTAGCTATTCTTAAGCCTTGGGATAAAGATGTTGACCCTAGCGGCAAAGCTCCGCTCAAGCCTTTTAATTCTACCGATGAACTGATAGAAAAAACCATTCAGTGTTTCAATCGCCTTGACCCTTACTTTGGCGAGCGTATTGAAATTATGAAGCAGATGAAATATCTCGACCTTGATTCGCGGATGAAGAAAGGACCGGGCGGCTATAATATGACCATGCCTGAAATTGGGGTGCCGTTTATCTTTATGAATTCTGCCAACACCGAAACGGATTTAATTACGATGGTGCACGAAGGCGGACATGCTATTCATACTTTCCTTTCGCACCATTTAGAATTGAATTCGTTTAAAGATACTACCAGCGAAGTAGCAGAAGTAGCTTCTATGGGAATGGAGTTAATGAGTATGGAGCATTGGGATATTTTTTATACCAATCCTGATGATTTAAATCGCGCTAAAAGAAATCACCTTCAATATATTCTTACCATATTAACTAAAACCTGCTTGGGCGATAGTTTCCAATTTTGGCTTTACCAAAATCCAAATCATACGGTTGCAGAACGCAGAGCAAAATGGGTAGAATTGAATAACCGTTTCTCTGCTACCAATATTGATTGGAGCGATAGTCAGGCTTATATTGAAACGGCTTACCAAAGTATTTTGCACTTTTATGTTGTACCATTTTACTACATAGAATATGCATTTGCTGAGCTTGGTTCGTTAGCTCTTTGGAGAAGTTTTAAGCAAAACCCGGCTAAGGCAATTAGCGATTATAAGAATGCTTTGCGCTTGGGCTATACCAAACCTATTCCTGTTTTTTATGAAACTGCCGGAGCCAAATTCGATTTTAGTAAACCATATATTTCTACTCTTGTTTCTTTCTTAAAAGAAGAATTGGGCAAACTCTAACTACCTGAACTTATGAAGCATTTTTTTACCCGCAACGCAGTTGCTGTTCTTTTCTCTTTTCTTTCAATAACTACAGCCTTTGGTCAGGCTTGTGTTATAGATGCTAATAGCTACGAACTTTTTGCACCGGCATCTGACGATTTACCCTGTGTGGTGCGTAGCGTTCCTTACGATATTACGCTGCAAATTTTCTGCCCGCCAACACTTGGTGGTATTGGAATAGACTCTATTAAAGTAACCAGTTTCCCAGGGTTGCCTGTAGGTCTTACCAAAACAAGTTATCCGGCAAACGGCATTGTATATCCTTTAGGCAGAATGTGTATCAGTATTTCCGGTACCACTACCGATACGGTGGGGTTCTATGAAATTCTTTACAATGGCACTGCTTTTACCCAAGCAGGTAATGCACCTTTCTCCTATTTAAGAAGTAATATTCCGGGGTCATTACCGGTTTACGCTTTAAACGTAATAAACTCAGGCGATGCCTGCCCGCAAACTGATACTGTGGCTACAAGCATTAACCGCATCAGCAATAATGGTATTGCCTTTACGGTTAACCCTAACCCAACTACCGGAGTGTTTACATTTGCTTTAAATGCCGAACAACAATTGAATGGCGAAATAACGGTAACCGATATAACGGGTAAAACCGTCTACACGCAATTGACCCAAGCGGCACCCGTTTTTCAAACTACTATTGACCTTACCCGCTTTGCCAAAGGCGTTTACTTTGTGCAATACCGTACGGCAGAAGGAACGGCATCCAAAAAGATAGTAATAGAATAAGCTAACAGGCATCTATTTAAACAAAAGAGGCGCGAAGAAATTCGCGCCTCTTTTGTTATGCATTATTTTGATTACTCGCAAGGTCATTTAAGTAATGCAAAAATTAAAAGCCGTTTTCAAATTCCTGCCATGGAAACCAGGGGAGCGTCCGGATTTCTTAAGACTGTTCCGTGGAAACCACGGAGGCAATCGGGACTTTCGGATTCATGCCGTGTAAACCACAGAAGTAATCGGGACTTCTTTTGCATAAAAATATTGGCAGTGAGGCATAAAAAAAGCGATTCAATCTGAATCGCTTTTTTGGTTTTAATCTGTTTTAAACAGCATAATCTTTGTCATTCGTGTGCCAATGTATGGGTATTTACGAATAGATTTTTTCTACCACATCCTTATACTTCTCTAACACCACTTTGCGTTTTACTTTCATAGTTGGCGTAAGCTCGCCACCTTCAATGCTCCACTCTTTTTCCATCAACTCAAACTTCTTAACGGTTTCCCATTGTCCAAAATTTTTATTCTTTTCATCAATAGCATCGCGGAAAAGTTTTTGCACTTCGGCATTCTTCACCAAGTCAGCAGGGCTTTTTCCTGCAATGCTGTTCTTAGTTGCCCATTCAGATAAATTCAAAAAGTTAGGAACTATAAGAGCCGAAACAAAGTTTTTGTTTTCACCCACTGCCATAATTTGTTCTATGTATGGAATCTCCTTCATTTTGTTTTCAATCTGCTGCGGAGCAATATATTTTCCGCCTGAAGTTTTGAAAAGTTCTTTTACACGGTCAGTAATCTTAATGTATTTGCCTCCTTTGTAATCTATAAAGCGTCCTACATCACCGGTCTTCAACCAGCCATCAGCAGTAACGGTTTCAGCAGTAATGTCGGGGCGTTTGTAATAGCCCATCATTACGTTTGGTCCCTTTGCCCAAATTTCGCCTTCGCCTTCTGCCATTCCTTCGCGGTGGTCAAGTTTTACCTGGCACCCTTCAATAGGAATACCTACCGTGCCGAATTTTATTCTGTCCAACGCAAATGGGTTGATAGAAATAACCGGAGAAGATTCTGTTTGTCCGTAGCCTTCCATAATAGGAATACCTGCGCAGGTAAACACGCGCGCCAGCAATGGATTAAGCGCGGCTGCACCGGTGCAAATGCCTTGGCAGTTGCCTCCTAAGGCTTCGCGCCATTTCGAGTAAATCAGTTTATCGTAAACCGCGCGTTTTACTTTTTCCGACAGGCTGTATTCTTTTTCTACATCAAAGGTTTGCGCAAATGCCAAAGCATTGTTGTAAAGGCTCTTCTTCCAACCATCCAAATTAGCTGCTGCACCTTGTAATTTTATATAAACTTTTTCGAGCAGGCGCGGAACGCTGGTAAAGAAATTTGGTTTTACTTCCTTCAAATTATCAGCAATGGTTTCCATGCTTTCGGCATAGTAAACCGAAACACCTTTCACCATATATACATATACCACTACGCGTTCAAATATGTGGCATAACGGAAGGAAACTCAACACGCGCATACTTTCGTTTAGTGGAAGAACAGGCAATACTGCTTTGATATTGCTTACAATATTGTTATGAGAAAGCATTACCCCTTTGGGATTACCGGTAGTGCCCGATGTATAAATAATTGTAGCTAATGACTCGGGTTTAACCGCGGCCTTTATTTTTTCTACTTCTCCTATATCACCACCGTTTCCCAGTTCTAAAAATTTATTGAAAGAAGTAAAGCCATCTACTTCCTCAAACGTAAAAATGTCATTTAGCGAAGGAACTTCAGCTTTGATATTTGTAATCTTGTTTGCCAAATTTTTATCGGAAACAAAAACGTATTTAATCTCAGCATCGTTGAAAATAAACTTGTATTCGTGTTCGGTAATAGTAGGATACACGGGCACATTTACTGCACCGGTTTGTAGAATTCCTAAATCAACCATGTTCCATTCGGGGCGATTATTAGATACAATAGCTACTTTATCGTCAGGCTTGACGCCTAACTTTAAAAGTGATAAACTCACTTTGTTGCCGGTGTCAATAATTTGTTGAGTAGAAACTTTTTTCCATTCGCCATCGGCTTTGTAACCAAACGCATCGGGTTGAGGGTAGTTGGCTTGTTGCACATAAATAATGTCGAATAAACGTGTGTAGTCCTTCATTGCCATAATTTTTTTAGTGAGTGATAAGTGGTAAATATATCTGAAAAAAGGAAACAGAAAAAAGCCACTAATTGCACGAATTAAAATTGGATTATCTTTTTTAATTCGTGCAATTAGTAGCTTTGTGTTTTTTACTAAAATCCGCCAACGCCAACAGTGGCAACATTGGGCGAGGTCTTTTGTCTGCCGCCAAAGTTCACTAGCATTTGCACGGTAAAGGAGCGCGGTCTATCAGGTCTGGCTATGCGCAAAGCGTAGCTGGTGTTCAGTACGTTCTTTACCATAAAGTTTAACGACACATTTTTGTTGATGTCAACACCGGCACGCAAATCCCAAATTACATCACCTTGGTTTCGTTTTGCTTCGCGCTCTTCGGCAATGCCTGAAATAAATATTCCAAAAATTTTATCAATCTGTGTCATATAACCATAATACTGAAGGGAAGTGCCTAAGTGGTAACGGTCGTATAAAATAAAATCGAAATCGGCTTTAAATGTATGTGGATTGCGATACTTTAACATACCGGCTGTAAGTGAATCCCATGTGTAATCATCTTTAGCAGTAGGTAAGGCAAAATGTGTAAAGGCATCTTTTAAAAACGTTCCAACGTTACGGTTTCTTTTATCTACACCTAGTGTGGTATCGTTCATATCAACCCCGTAAAAATAGGTGTAGCCCAATAGCACACTCATATCCACCGGACCCATTTTGCCTTCACCTGCAAGAGTGGTTTCCCAACCAAAAATACGCGCTCGGTTAACATTTTTCGATTGAAAATATGCGGGCAAACTATTGCCAAACTGAAACTCAATCATGTCCTTAAACTCTGTCCAAAACACCACGGCATCCCAATAGCCTAAAAATTTTGAAATTTTGAAACTGCGTTTGTAACCAAGCTCGGCTGTAAAGCCTCTTTCGGGTTTAATATCGCGATTAGGGATAACGCTGATGGCGCCCAATTGATACTCAACAAACCGTTCCGCAATACTTGGCACACGGAACGATTGACCAAACGAAGCACGGATGTAATTATACTTTCTTATTTCAAAATTTACTCCCAAACGAAACACAGGTAAGGTTGGAGTTATAGCACTGTCTAATCGATAATATTCTTCTCGAACACCACCGTTGATGGTTAACCATTTCCAGTTTAGTTCACCCGCAATATAGCCACCGCCAAAATCGGTTTGGTGAGTGCCCAGTGTACCATCTTTTACCCAAGCATGTTCATTATTTACGCCAAACAAGAGGTGAAATATTTTTCCAAAATCGTGGCGAAATTGATACTCGGCACGGATAACCCAAAAATCAGTTTGCCCACCCAGATTTTTCTGCCGGTAAATTCTCGAATAAACTTTATGTTGGTTATTTTTCTTATCCAAGTATCGAAACTTAGGATCTATGTAAGCATAGAAATAGCGTTCATCTAAATTAACTCCATTGCCCGCTACATAAGGATGTGCTCCATCTTGCCAGTAGAACTGGAATCCGCTTTTGCGATAAAGAACATTCATTGAAAGCTCAAGTGTTAAGCGCTTCAAATTTTTGGGCTGCCAGCGTATTTTATTATTGAATCGCGCGAAATAATCGTATTCGCTTTTCAATTGGCTTTGTGAACCCTGTAACATGCCGCCAAAAACAAAATCTATATCGCCAAACTTTTGTTTGTGCAAAAAACTCATTCCAATCGAATTCGGATTTTCAAAAAACTTTCCGTTTCGTTTCCACCAACCGAATGAATCAACTTTTGGTCTGCCCACACCCTCATAGAAAAAACTAAACTTGGTGCTTGGCGTATCGCGCGCGTAAGAAGTAGTAACGTTCAATGCCCCATTCAACGCAAAAGAACCATACTGTACCACCGAGGCTCCTTTTGAAACTTCTAACTGCTCAATATTTTCGGTAGGAATAAATGCCCATTTAATTTCTCCGCGGTCGGGTGTCATTAAAGGCATTTCATCAATTACCAACACCACACGGCTACCGGTACCGTAAGCATAACCACTTCCACCACGAATACTCATTTGCCCATCAAGTACAGTTACTCCTGGTATTTTGAGCATGGCTTGTTGCACGTTAGTTAAGTTATTACTCTCCAACATGCGTGGTTTAATCACATCTACCGACTGTGTTACTTTCTGAATTTTTACAGCAATTTTACTTTCGCCAATTACTACTTGCTGTAACTCTACAGCTGCACCACCCATAGTAACATCAAGTGTTTTTACTTCGCCATCTTTTATATTAAAACGGAGTGTGTCAGCATTCATACCAAGGTAGCTCACTACAAGCATTATATCTCCGGCAGTAACTTTCAGTTCGTAGTTTCCTTTGGCATCGGTAGCCGTACCGTTGGTTGGCGGTTGAAGCACGGTAGCACTTTCTAAAAGTTCACCCGTAGCACCGTCTTTTACCACTCCGCGAACGGTCACTGTTTGAGAAAAAGATATTTGACAGAATAAAATACTTAACGAGGCAACTATTAAAAGCTTACGCATAAATTCAGTTTACATGAAAACTGTTTTGTAAGAAGAAAACCGATCGGTCGATCCCATTTAGACCTGCATTTTCTTCTCTGTTTCTGGTGTCTTACTTCAAAACAGTTTAAAATCGCGGGCAAATTAGAAAATTATCATTATGTGACGTTTGCCAACGCACATTGTATGTTGATTAAAACAGAGACTGTAAAGGCGCACAAGCTGCATTTGTAATTTTGTGCTGCGCGTTTCGCTATAAACGGTTTAATTTGCCTACATGCAGTCAGAAGATTTTATCCAAAAATTTGCGTTGTGTTTTCATCAAACCGAACCGGCTTCCATTAATGCAGAAACAAAGTTTCGTGAATTAGAAGAGTGGGGGAGTATGTTGGCATTGATTGTAATTGCCATGATTGATTCCGATTACAGCAAAACTATTACAGCCGAAGATTTAAAAAGTGTAACCACCGTTGCCGAACTTTTTGAAGTGGCGAAAAACAAATAGCATGGCTGTATTCACCGTTCCTAATGTTAAGTTGAGTGGCATTGCTGCCTGCGTTCCCAAACGGATAGAGGACAACAAAGATTTTGCTTTACTGTCTGAAAAAGAACGCGAACTTTTTATTAAAACAGTCGGCATTCGCTACCGCAGAGTAGCAGAACAAGGAGTTACCGCTTCCGATTTATGTTTTACCGCAGCAGAAAAATTATTGAGCGATTTAAACTGGAGTCGTGATGAAATAAAAATTCTTGTTTTCATTACGCAAACCCCCGATTACTTAATTCCCAACACATCTTCTATTCTTCAGGAAAGATTGAAACTATCGAAAAACTGTTTGGCGTTTGATATTAATCTTGGTTGCTCCGGCTACGTTTACGGGCTTTCGGTTGTTAGCGGCCTACTGCAAAATATGGTTGACGGCAAAGCCTTGTTGCTGGTGGGTGATATTTCTACCAAAACAATTTCGATGCAGGATAAAAGTACTGCTCCGCTTTTTTCGGATGCAGGAACTGCCACCGCACTTGAATTTTCTGCGAACAATCAAATTTATTTTAACCTGCAAACAGACGGAAAAGAGTTTGAGGATATTATAATTCCTGATGGCGGTTATAGAAATCAGGTTTCTGAAAAATCATTTGAAGTAAAGGAATACGAAGGTGGAATTTTGCGGAATGATTTAGCTATGAAATTAGATGGCTTGAAGATTTTCAATTTCGCTCTTCGCGAAATTGCGCCAAACATTAATACGCTTTTAGCAGAAAATAAAATTGAAAAATCATCTATTGATTATTTTGTTTTCCATCAGGCAAATTTATTGATGCTGGAAAGTGTGCGGATGAAATTGCAGATAGAAGCGGAGAAAGTTCCATATAGTTTATATGATTACGGCAATACCAGTTCCGCAACTGTGCCGCTAACTATGGTGGTAAAACTGCGCGAGCAACTAACTAAGCAAAACCTGAATTTAATTTTAAGTGGCTTTGGAGTTGGCTTATCTTGGGGAAGTGCCTATATTGAGACTGAAAAAATTGTTTGTTCGGAATTGATTGATCTATAAATGAATTTTACACCCGAATATTCTGTTGTGGTTCCTGTGTTCAACAGCGAAAAAACGCTGGGTGAATTATGTACGCGTATTGAAACTACTTTTAAAAAGATAAATGCCTCTTACGAAATTGTTTTAGTAAACGATTGCAGTAATGATGGAAGTTGGAATGCTATTCGGGATTTAAAGCAAAAGTTTGGCGAGCAGATTACTGCTATTCATTTGCGTGGAAATTTCGGGCAACACAAAGCTTTGCTTTGCGGTTTTCAATTTGCGCAAGGCGAATACATTGTTACTATAGATGACGATTTGCAATTTTTTCCTGAAGATATTGAACTGCTGATTCAGAAAGCTAAAGCCACTTCGGCTGATTTGGTTTATGGTGTTTATGAAAGCGAACGCCAGCACTCGCCTGTAAGAAAATGGGGAAGCAATTTTGTTGGCTTCATTTTTCACAAATTTGGTAACACCGTTGGCCAGGGTTCCAGTTTCAAGATTATTCATCATACTGTTATTGATAAGATAAAGGACTACAACCACTCCTTTACTTTTGTAGATGAAATTCTTTCGTGGCATACTACCAAAATTGAATGGCAGGAAGTTCGCCATGCGGCTAGGCGAGAAGGAGCATCGGGTTATAGTTTGACCAAGCTGGTTTTTCTTTCGTTCAACTTAATTTTTGCTTATACTACTATACCACTTCGGTTTATGACTTGGTTTGGGCTTGCTTCATTTTGGATTTGTCTGGTATTTGTTCTCTACTTTATCTACATGAAAATTTTCTGGGGAGCTTCGCTTGGGTTTACCGCGCTGATAGTTTCTATTTTTATGTCTACCGGATTAATTCTGTTCTCTCTGGGTATTATTGGCGAATACTTAAACCGTTTGTTTGCCTTGCAACATAAAAAGCCACCATACTTAATTCAGGAAATTTTAAAATGAAATGCCCGCTCAACAAAATCAATGTATATCGGGCATTCCATCCGTCCGTTAATTAAATAATAGAGTCCAGGATGAAAATTACCAGGTACGGAATTACGTTAGAACGTTTGCTGCCGGAGCAAACAGAGTTGGTTCGCGAGTGGCGAAACGACCAAAAGATTTCGCGTTTTATGTTTTACAAAGGCGAAATAACAAAAGAGATGCAGCAGGAGTGGTTCGACTCTATTGATAATGAACAAAATTTTTTCTTCCTTATTCATTTAAAGGACACTCCCGTAGGGCTTATCAATATTTCTTCTATTGATTGGGAAAACAAAACGGCCTACACCGGTTTGTATATTTATGACGATAAGTTTTTGGCTACTGATGTGCCGGTAATGGCCTCGCTGGCTATGCTGGATGTTTTCTTTTTGCTGTTTGATATACAAAGTGTGTATGCCAAAGTAAAGGGCAACAATAAAGCGGCACACAATTATAATTCCGGGCTTGGGTTTAGCCGCACTAAAAAAATTGAGTATGGCTTGGGTTACGAGTATATGTTGCAGAAAGAAATTTACTTGCTTAAAACTAAACAGCTCCGCAACGCTGCTATCCGTTTAAAGGGAAACGAAACACAAATAGAATTAAACTCTGCTACGAAAATTGATGAATGGTTGCGCAAGCGATTGAGTGCGGCAAGAAAAGAAGCCCTTGAGAGTTTAGAAGTGCAAATTAGCTAAATTAATTCTTCACCAGCTTATCGTACTTAGTAGCATTTGATGGGTCGGCTCTGCGGAGCAAGGTCAATGCTTTTGCTTTTTCGCCCATATCGGCACCGGAAAATACGTTCACCACTTCATCGCTTTTTGCCTGAAAGAAAATAGTGAGCAAAATACAGTTTGGATTATCGCGGGCAATTTTGTCTAACTTATCGAGCGCGTTTAAAATGTTTTGGCGGGCCAGTGCGGGCTTATCGTAAAAATTATCCATACCTAAATAATGGTATTCATACAAGGCCTGGCGGAACAACTCGTATTTGTTGGCCTGCAAATTATTGATAAGCCAGTAGCGGTTGCGCTGGCTATCGAAGGGTTTCCAACCTTTAGAATCGGAAGCGGTAGTAGGCACCGCATTCATCACCTGCTCTGCCATATTAAAATACTTGGTGCCACCGCCTTTGGCCATGGTTTCGTAATCTAAACCAATAAGCGTGTAGGCATAAAACCCGAGAATAGAAGTAAGGTTAGAAGTATATTGATTCACATTAAAATCGAGCGGCTGGTTTTGCGCGTAGGTAATGATGCAATCCTTATCAATAAAGTTGAACATGGGTGAGTTGTACGAACTATTGAACACAGGGCGCGATAGCTGAACAGTAATGCTGGCATTGTAAACATCCTGTGCCGATGATTCTACAATATTCATAAATATACTGCATTCAATTCTTTCTTCGGGGACAAACTGGTCGGTGGTCCAGCTTTTAGAATTGATAAAGTCGTTCAGCGCGGTTTGCATGGTTTGAAACACGCTCGGGTCAACACCCGTAATTCTTTGCGCGTTTACCGTTAGCTGACATTTTAATTCTTGCGCTGAAACAGAAGCCGAACAGAAAAGTAAAAAGGGAATTAAAACTTTAGAACTTAGAATGAACTTCATTTCTTGTTTATGATTTTTTGAACGTAGCCAACTATATCTTTCGCTACTTCTATTTTTTCTTTTAAATCAAATTTAGTTGTATTTCCTTCTCGGTCAATGATAGTTATTTTGTTGGTGTTGCTCTGAAAACCCGCGCCTTCATCGCGCATACTGTTCAATACAATAAAATCAAAATTCTTTCTCTCTAACTTTTCTTTAGCGTGGGCTTCTTCGTTGTTTGTTTCTAACGCAAAGCCTACAATTATTTGTTTGTCTGTTTTCTGCTTACCTAATTCAGCGGCTATATCTTTTGTTTTTATCAGCTCAATCGAAAACTCATCTTCTTTTTTTTTAATCTTGGTGGCACTGGGGAACTTAGGCGTATAATCTGCCACCGCAGCAGCAAACACTATAACATCTGCCGAGCTAAAATATTGCGCGCAAGCATCGAACATTTCTGCCGCTGTTCGCACTTTTATTTGTTTGATAGATGGATTGATGGGATTTAAGTTCGTTGCACCTTTTATAAGCACCACTTCATTTTCTGCCTTTGCAAATTCTTCAGCAATAGCAATTCCCATTTTGCCCGATGAATGATTGCCTATAAAGCGAACGGGGTCTATTGGCTCGTGTGTAGGACCGGCAGTGATTAAAATTTTCATTATGATTGAGACTTAAGAGAAGTATTCTTCCAAATGCTCCATAATATGTTCGGGCTCTGCCATCCTACCATCGCCTACCAAACCGCTGGCCAGTTCGCCATTTTCTACGGGTATCAGAATATTGCCGTAGGAGTGGAGCAGTTCGATGTTTCGCTTTACAGCTTTGTGTCGCCACATATCTAAATCCATAGCGGGGGCAAAAAACACCGGGCACTTTGCCGAAAGATAAACAGCCAGCAACATATTGTCGCAATTGCCGTTCGCCATTTTTGCAATAGTGTTAGCCGAGGTTGGAGCAATTACCATAGCATCTGCCCACAAACCAAGTTCAACATGGTTGTTCCAGTTAGTGCCACCATCGGTTAAATCGGTTACTACAGGATTTTTGCTAAGTGTAGAAAGCGTAAGAGGAGTTATAAATTGAGAAGCCGAAGCAGTGAGTATTATTTTCACTTCTGCTCCGGCTTTTATGAGGCTACGTGTAAGAATTGCCGATTTGTAAGCAGCTATTGAGCCGCAAACTCCAAGAACAATTTTCTTTCCGTTCAAGTTGCTCATAGAGCAATTATTAGTTTAGTTCAGCTACGGTTGCTTCTTCTGTGCGAACGGTTAACTCATGGTTCTTGTATTCGGTTGTAGCCAAAATAGTAGCATGAGGAAGTTTTTCGTAGAACTTCGAAATTTCTATTTGCTCGCGGTTTTCGTGAATTTCTTCCAGGTTATCTGTATGAGAAGCAAAATCTTCCAATTTAGAATGAAGCTCTTCCTTAATTTCTCTCGAAATTTGGTTTGCTCTACGCGCAATAGCGTAAATAGACTCATACACATTACCTGTGCGGGCTGCTATTTCTTCTAAGTTTTGCGTTTCGATGAGCGGGTTAATTTGCGTCATCTTGATTTTTTTTACCTTATCCATTTGCTTTTAATTTTTTGATTAACTCGTTAGTGTTGGTATAAATTTTTTCCGCATCTTTTAAGTAGCGGCTTTTTGGAAATTGGTCGACAAAGTTATAATAAGTTTTGACAGTTTGCTCAAGTGAGGGTAGGCGGTCTTTACTTTTCTTCTCTTCGCTAATGTTAAAGTTGGTTTTTACTATCAGAAAATAAGCTTTTTCCGTTAGGCGATTTACCGCATCTAACTGTTTTTTATCTACAATAAGCGGGGTTTGCACCTTGGCTTCGTTTAAGAACACACGAAACTGATGTTCGCGGTCGTAAAGCGGAGCAATTTCTGCCCAATCAAAAGCTGCTAACACAGCCGCATAGTGCGATTGTTGCTCCGATTTTGCCGCATCTTCCAAAAACTTACTGCTGCTGAATTTGTATTTAAACTCGGCATACGACTTAATTACATTATTAAACCGCTCCGCTTTTTTGGCAGGAATAGAGTTGTAAGCAAATTTATAATTGCTCTTTACAATCATATAACTCACCTTCTCTACTTCAGCAATATCCGGAAAGTCCTTTAAAATTTGAATATAAGAAGTAGCTGCCGCCTTGTAGTTTTCGGTGCGGTAATAAAGTTCGGCTGCGTTCAAGGCTTTCTTTTCTAACTTCTTACGAAGCACCTTAACCGCTTCGTTACATTCCTGAATGTATTTCCCTTCGCTGAAAGAAGTTAAAAACAAGGCGTAGGCTTCTAAGGCTTTATAGGTAAAAGTCTGGTCTAGGTCAGGCTTTGGCGATTGCATTTGGTTGCTCTTGGCAAACATATACAAGCACTCTTCAGCATGTGTTCCATTCGGATATAAATCGTAAAAATTCTTAAAGTGGTAAGCCGAAATCATATAATCGCCTTGCTTGTAGTTAGCCATGGCATACATATAATATAGCTCTTCGGTGCTTTCGCGGCCTTTCATTAAACCAATCAACTCTTCTAAAACCGGAATACATTTGAAATACTCCTTTTTGTTATACCACGAAATGGCTTTAGCCTTTTTGTAATCTAAGTCGTTGCTTTTAAGCACCTTTTCGGGTGTTTCGCAAGAAGAAGTAAAGAGCAGCAGGCAGTAAGCAATTGGCACTAGGCAAAAGGAAAACAACTTTTTGCATACAGAGAAACCTGCATTTACTGTTGTCTGTTGTCTATTGTCCGTTATCTGTTCCATTGAGGGCGCGAAGATAGATTTTAGATTGATTTAGCCTAATGCCATAAAGCGGTGATAAAACGCAGAATCTGGGAAATATTTTGGGAGGTAGGTGCAAAAAAAAAGAGCCGGGCCCTGACCCCCGACTCTTTAACTTAAGCACTATGGTAATTA
>CAMBIM010000039.1 GCA_945867505.1 Chitinophaga pinensis | reverse complement strand
ACAGCGGACCAAGCGGTTATTCTTACTACGGTTTATATAACCTCAGCACACCGGGTTTTGTGGTAGAGATATACAAGAAGATTGTTGACGGCATTGTAGTAGCTATTCTTAACGCAGAAAAAAACATTGCACCGGCTAAATTAGAATGGAGCACCGGTATGATGGAGACCGATAAGGATGTAGCTTTTCAACGTTCATTTGAAGCTTACAACCGCAACCCCGAAGTAAACCCTAAGATAACTTTTGAGCAGCGCAACATTGGCTTAGACCGCGAAATGACTTTGCTTAAAGTGCTAAAAGAAGATGGAACAGAAGCCGGTAGTATTAACTGGTATGCCGTGCACCCTACCAGTTTACCCAATACCAACCACAAACTTTGCTACGATAACAAAGGCTATGCTGCCGCTTTTTTAGAAAAGCATTTTGCCTATAAAGGCAACCCCGATTACATAGGCGTATTTGCACAGGGCAACTGTGGCGATGTAACTCCGCGCGTTAAATACAATCCTGTTTATCCGTTTCAGCGCGGGCAGTGGGAAGGTAAGTTCCCTAACGATATTGATAGTGCCAAATACAATGGGCAAGTGCAGTTTGAAAAGGCAAAAGAAATTTCGGAACAAACTGATTTTAAAAAAATAGAAGGTGCTATTGATTACGAACTGATGTTCGTGAACTTTGCCGATATAACTGCCGACCCTAAGTTTGCCAATGGCAAAACCGATGCACAAACTCATGCCGCCACTATGGGCGTTGCCTTTTTTATGGGAACAAGAATAGATGGTCCAGGTTTGCATCCGGCATTGGGCTTTGTGGTAAAACGTATTTCCCGCGTTATTAAGTGGTATGAGATATTCAAATCCAGATTTGCCAAGCCGGAGTTCCGCAAACTCATTGAGCGCAAATACCGCGCTAGCGGCACTAAAGATATTATGATTGAAAGCAATGCCCGCAGAGTAATGGGCACCAAACACCTGGATAGATTGGTGGTGCCTGCCTGGGCAGACCCGGCTATTGCTTCTTTCAAATACTTCTACAAAAAAGCAGGGCATACCAACCGCCCCTGGACACCCAAGATTCTTCCTATTCAACTCTTTATTATTGGCGATGTAGCCTTGGCTGGTTTTCCGTTCGAAATTACCACCATTGGCGGCAAGCGTTTGCGCAAAACTTTGGAAGATACTTTAGCCGCGCGCGGAGTTACCCGCGTTATTCTTTGCCCTTATGCCAACGGCTATAGTGGTTATATGACTACCAACGAAGAATATCAGGCACAGATTTACGAAGGCGGACATACCGTTTTTGGTCAGTGGAGTTTAGCGGCATTGCAAACTAAGTATGAATTGCTGGCTAAAGAAATGTTGAAGCCCAAAGAAGAACGCAAGTTTGTTCACGATGCCATACCACCGGATTTTACCGAAGAAGAACTAAACCATTTCCCTTTCTATAAACGCGCGTGGTATATCCGCCAGGAGTTGATACGGGCGAGGAAGATGGAGAGAAGAGGGGGCGCTGCGGAGTAAAGTACTTTCGACTAGCTATTTCCTTCCTCTATCTTCGAAATAAACTCGTCTATAATTTCGGTAGTGCGTTCAGGGTGCACCATGTGGTAAAGGTGCTCGCGGAACAAATCGTATTCATCATGGTTGGTAATATCCATTACCTCTATGCCTTCGCCTTTATAAATGCGGGGAACAAAGCGCGCTACGCCATCGCGCTCGCTTTTAAGAATAAGCACGGGAATGTTTTGTTTCGGAATGTTGAGCAAGCCTACTTGTTCATCAAAATCTTTGCTTTCCTCTAAAGCACTGTGCGTTTGTATGGCAAATATTTTAGCGGGCAGTTTGTTCAGCGCGCGCTCAATAGGTATACGGTTTAGGTGCGGCAGCGAATCCATATTGGTCATTAGGTGCAGAATACGGTCTTTGGCTGCCGACCAAATGCGGTTGCGCATTTTGCTTTCGCGGCTAATCAACCAATCGGAAAGTTTTATGCCCCGGTTGCGCACCCCATCTTTAGAATCGATAGGAATAACCGTGCGCAGCGTAACCAACATGGTTTTGGCGGCAAAGCCTTTACCGAATGATACTGCGGGAAGAATTACATTATCTAAGAAACCGAGAATAGCATGTTTCGATTCTTCTCCAAAAAACGGATTAGCGCCTATTCTACCCCGCAAATATTTCTTGATAGCCGGATACTTGTTCAGCTCGCGGTCAATCATCATAAAGTAGATGTTGCCCATGCTATGGTCAAAAATATATACCGGATGCCCATTGCTGCCAAAGTGTTCTACTACGGCTTCAATGTTCTTGGCAATGTGGTGCGAGTATTCGGCAGGGGGTAAATCGTTGGGGATAGAACCATAGTGCATTGCCGCAGCTATGTATAAGTGCGATGGAATGGTAGCCAGCAATCCATCAAAAGAATTTAAACCCAAAAAGCCGTGAATGAGAATAACCACCGGCAGTTTGGTCTTGGCATTTTCGTTATAGATTGTGGCTGTATCTACTCTAATTACACTGGTGCCGTAAGGCGTCTCGCGGTTTACTTCTATCTGCGGCCAGGTAAGGGCTTTGTCGTCCATAAACACCGTCATGCGCTTTTGCACGTTAGGGAAGTAGCGCAAAAAGCCGGGGCTTTCGTTGCGCTTTACGTTATGGGCATACAGCCACGCCAGCGTTCTGCGCTTATCGGCTTTGGTAGCTAAAAAGGCAATGCGTTTAGACCGAAGAATGAACGAAGGCGTGCCGGTAAGTATTTTTTCTTTTTTATAAGAAATTACAACAGCAATATCGGTAGAGTCAAACGCCTTAGAGTTGCGTTCAATACCCGCTACTCGACCGGCAGGGTTACTTCCCAAAAACACATAATCGAAGCCTTGTTTATTGTGTTGCTCTAAATATTCTGCTACACTCTTATTGAATTCTGCGGCATACTCTTCCAGGTTTTCGCGATCGAAGTTGAAGCCAATCAATTGCTGACGGGTAACATAACCCGCGCGAAAAAGATTCTTGATAAACCTGCGGGCATCCATTACATCCTGCACGTTGCGCTGGCTTAATAATGGCGAATTGATGAAGGTGTAAAGAATGTTTTCTGGGTTCTTTATCTCGCCATAATGCTCAAAAATATATCGGTAAGCCCCGGCTGGCGACCTTCCGTGCGACAGAGCCACCATAAACATCTCGCCCTTCTCTAAGGTTTTGTTGGCATGTTTAATGAAATGGTTGCCCACCCCTTTATCAAATTGCTCGCTGGTTAGGAAGTATTTCGTATTCGGGACTTCAAGGTTAGTTCCTCCTAAAGGGTTCTCCAAGATGGATGGAGTTTTCAAATCTGCTACAGTGCTCAAGTCTACAGT
Source organism: Chitinophaga pinensis (assembly GCA_945867505.1). Classification (GTDB taxonomy): domain Bacteria; phylum Bacteroidota; class Bacteroidia; order Chitinophagales; family LD1; genus Bog-950. Next base: position 13,581 of record CAMBIM010000039.1, on the reverse strand, counting down.
GGTTTAGTTAAACGCGGATGCGATAATGCATAAAATATTTGTGCTGTGCATACCCCGCAGCAAATTGTTACCTAACACTCAATCCGTCTTGTATTGTTTCTTAAGCAATTCAAACGCCCGCTTAATTTCGCGGAACTTCAGGCTGGCATCTTCCTCGCTTACATTATCGGCTCGTTTATCGGGGTGAAACTTAAGCACCATTTTGCGGTAACCGGCTTTTACGTCTTCCCAATTAGAATCTTCTTCTAACCCTAAAGCATGGTAAGGATTGTTACCGGCAAGGGCAGTATGCTTGATTTGCTTAAAGTCTTTATCGCTTATGCCTAAGTAACCCGCTATGCGTTGAAGAATGCGCAACTCTTTAGCGTTTACAAAGTCGTCAGCCGAGGCTACGCCAAACAAAAAGGTGATGATGCTCAACCGCGAATCGTGCGTGGTAAGCATTTTCAATTCTTTACAGGCAATCTTGGTAAAGGGTTCGGTGCCTATTTCCAGATGATTAGCCACCGATTTAATGCGATGCTTGGCAGCGCCAAACTGTTTATCCATAAACTGCTGAATAAAGCGTTCGGTGTCTTCATTCAGATTTTTATCGCATCTGAGAACTTCTGCAGCTAAAACCAGAATGGCATTTTCTATTTCCTGCTGATGTGCTTTTTGTTGAGGTGTTAGTTTCTGTTCAACTACCTCTTCTTCCGAAATAAATTTCGAAACCGAATGAATTAAACTGCCGAAATTGAAATTTGTGCCCACTGTAAATTATTATCAGATACGCTTATCCAACTATTTCTCCGCCATCTTCAACACTTCTTCCCATTCTGCCTCAGTAACCGGCTGCACACTTAACCTTGACAAACGCACCAAGGCCATTTGTTCCAGGTTCTTGTTCTGCTTAACTTCCTTAAGCGTAACCGATCGTTTCATGTGCGATACGTATTGCACATCTACACAAACCCACGCCACTTCATCGGTAGTAGGGTCTTGGTAGGCTTCTTTCACAATCTTTGTAATGCCTACAATACTCGGTTCACCGTTCATGCTTTCGTAAAAGAAAAGCAGGTCGCCTTTCTTCATTGCCCGCATGTTGTTGCGTGCTGCATAGTTGCGCACTCCGTTCCAAAAGGTTTTCTTTTCCTTTTTCATCAGTTCAAACGAGTAAGTTTCAGGGTCCGATTTTATAAGCCAGTAGTTCATAATGCAGAATTTAGAAGGTTTAATGCGGAATAAATACAGGGCGAATCTAAAATGTAGCTTCAAATTATTGCCTTTATATTAAAAACTATTTTCGCACAAAATATTAAAGATGGCGCAGTTTATTCTGTATGTTATTATCGGTTTTATTCTGTTTGAGTTTCTGCTTTCTAAAGTGCTGTCGTATCTCAATCTGCAAACCTGGAATAAGCCGTTACCTGCCGAAGTGAAAGATTTATACGATGTTAAAAAGTATGCCGAAGCAAAAGACTATGCCTTCGCTAATTATAAAGTGGGGTTAGTTACTTCTGTTATTATGCTGGCTATTACCATTTCTGTTTTATGGTTTAAAGGCTTTGAGGGGGTAGACGAATTGGCGCATCAAATTTCGCCATCGCCAATAGTGCAGGCTTTGGTTTTCTTTGGCTTTGTTGGTTTGTGTTCTTCGCTAATTGGTTTGCCGTTCGAGATTTACGATACATTTTGGATTGAAGAGAAGTTCGGGTTCAACAAAACTACCCCCGCTGTTTTTGTAATGGATAAGTTGAAAGGCTTGCTACTGGGTGTTGTGGTTGGCGGTGGAATTATTGCGCTGCTTACATTCTTGTTTGTTTTGTTAGGTGATAAATTCTGGTTGGCCGCTTGGGCTGTTGTAGCCTTAATATCGATTTTCGCAAATACATTTTATGTAAATCTATTTGTTCCTATCTATAATAAGCTCACCCCATTAGAAAGTGGAGAACTACGCGAAAGCATAGAAAAATATGCGGCAACTGTTCAGTTTCCTCTAAACAACATTATGGTAATAGATGGCTCTAAACGCTCCACTAAAGCCAACGCTTTTTTCAGCGGCATGGGCAGCAAGAAAAGTATTGTGCTTTACGATAACCTGATTAAGGACATGAACACGCAGGAAATTACGGCTGTGCTGGCGCATGAAGTGGGGCATTACAAAAAGAAACACGTGCTACAAAGCATGGTAATTTCGGTAGCACAAATGTGTATTATGTTTTTCATCTTCGGTTGGTTGGCGGGCAACCCGTTAATGGCAGAAGTATTGGGCGCCAAACAAAATTCGTTTCACTTATCGCTCGTTACTTTCTCCCTACTCTACTCTCCTATTTCCATTATCACCGGTTTACTGATGAACGTGTTCAGTCGCAAAAACGAATACGAAGCCGATACGTTCGCCAAAGAAACCTATGCTGTTGAGCCTATGGTTACTGCGCTAAAGAAACTCTCAGTAAACCATTTAAGCAACTTACAACCGCATCCGGCATTTGTGTTCTTTAATTATTCGCATCCAACATTGTTGCAACGAATGAGAAACCTGACGGCTTAACCTTTAAGCGTTATGGGCTATAAGTCTTTCATTGCCAAACTTGCTGCTAATGTTATTACCCCCGCTATTTATCAGGAGCAGAAGAATGCTATTGCTATTCAACAAAATATCTTTCAATATTTAATAAAGAATACTGCGCAAACCGACTTTGGTAAGCAGAATAACTTCTCTTCAATTAAAACCTACGAAGATTTTAAAGATGCTGTTAAGGTTTACGATTACGAAGATTTGAAAGACTACATCGCATTGATTGCCGATGGAAAAGAGAACGTGCTGTGGAAAGGTAAACCGCTTTATTTCTGTAAATCTTCTGGTACCACAAGCGGCACCAAATACATACCGGTTACCGACTTACAGATAAAAGAAATGATTCGTGCCGCACGAAACTCTTTAATGCTATATGTGGCCGAAACCGGCAATGCCGATTTCTTTAACCATAAAATGATCTTCCTGCAAGGCTCACCAGAATTGGAGCTGCACGGAAAGATTCCTACCGGTAGATTGAGTGGCATCGTTTACAACCACGTTCCGATTTATGCCACGGCTAACCGTATGCCTTCCTTCAAAACAAATTGCATTGATGATTGGGAAGAAAAAGTAGATACCATAGCCCGCGAAACATTGAATGAAAGAATGAGTCTTATCAGCGGCATTCCGCCCTGGGTGGTTATGTATTTTGAAAAGTTAAAAGAGTTAAGTGGCAAACAATTCATCAAAGACATTTTCCCTGACTTTAAAGTGTTTGCTTATGGTGGTGTAAATTACGAACCCTACCGAAAGCAAATGGAAGAGTTGATTGGTTTTAAAATTGATTCAGTAGAAACTTATCCGGCAAGTGAAGGATTTATTGGCTATCAGGATAAGCAAAACGAAACAGGTTTACTGCTTAATGTAAATGGGGGCATCTTCTACGAGTTTATTAAAGCCGATGAAGTATTTGCCGATAACCCTAAACGTATATCGTTAGCAGAAGTGGAATTGAATGTAAACTACGCGCTCATATTAAACACCACGGCCGGTTTGTTTGGATACAGCATTGGCGATACAGTGAAGTTTGTTTCTAAAAACCCTTATCGCATTTTAGTTACTGGAAGAGTTAAGCATTTCATCTCTGCCTTTGGCGAGCATGTAATTGGTGAAGAAGTAGAATTGGCGTTATTGAATGCCATGCGTGAAACCAATTCAAGTGTTGCCGAGTTTACGGTTGCGCCACAGGTAAATCCTGAAGTTGGATTACCTTATCACGAATGGTTGGTGGAGTTTAGTAAAGCACCAGAAAGTTTAAACAGGTTTGCCACAGTAGCCGACCGTATTCTTCAAGAAAAGAATTCTTATTACAAAGATTTACGCTCGGGTAATATTCTTCAGCAGTTAATTATCAGTCCACTTAAGCCCAATTCTTTTGTTGAATACATGAAATGCAAAGGAAAACTTGGTGGACAAAACAAAGTTCCGCGTCTGACTAACGATAGAAAAGTTGCAGATGAACTGATGGCTTTTGGGTTAGTATAAAACAGCAAAGGGTAATGCAACTTGCGCTGCTTTACCCTTAACCGGTAAGTTTATCTGAACTGATTAAGCGCGAACTCCGCTATGCTTTACTTCTATTTTAGAGTAGGTTGGGCAAGTATGTTTCTCGCAGCTTGAAAGAGCGAAAAAGCCGATGGCCACTGTAGCTATCACTATTTTCTTGAAGGTAGTTTTCATAAGATTTAGTTTTAAGGTTTAAAAATTGTTTATGATTGCTTTTGCTAAATTTCGAACGCGAATTTATGAGAATTATTGTGAGAGCAAAACTACAATTTTAGTATGAATATTCATTTTATAGCCATTGGCGGTGCGGTTATGCATAATCTTGCCATCGTGTTACGCAGAAAAGGTAATGCGGTTACAGGCAGCGATGATAAAATTCTTGACCCGGCTAAAACCAACCTTGAGCGCGAAGGTCTTCTTCCTGCTCAACTCGGTTTCTTTGAAGAAAACATCACCCCGAATTTAGATGCCGTTATTCTGGGCATGCACGCTCGTGAAGACAATCCCGAATTAATTCGCGCGCAGGAATTGGGGTTGAAGATTTATTCCTTTCCCGAATACCTTTATGAAGTTTCAAAGAACAAACAACGTGTAGTTATTGCGGGCAGTCACGGTAAGACCACTATTACTTCTATGGTCATGCACGTGTTGAAGGAAAACAATTTCAACTTCGATTACATGGTGGGCGCAAAGGTAAAGGGTTTTGACACCAGCGTAAAAATTACCGAAGACGCTCCCATAATAGTTTTGGAAGGCGATGAATATTTAGCCTCTCCTATTACTCGTGAATCAAAATTTCTTTTCTACAAACCAAATGTTGCGCTTATAACCGGTGTAGCCTGGGACCACGTCAACGTATTTCCCGACTACGATGAATATGTAAAGCAGTTTGAAAAGTTTGCAAACAGTGTAGAAGCATGGGGCTTCCTTACGTGGTTTGCGGAAGATGAAGAACTGAAGCAAATTTTTAATCATTTCGAATCAAAAGTTCGCACCCGCGCTTACAACACTCATCCTTATATCATCAAAGGCAATACAACATATCTTCAAACAGGTTTTGGTGAAGTAGCACTCAAAGTTTTTGGCGAACACAACCTGCAAAATATTGCCGGTGCTAAAAACGTTTGTAACGAATTGGGTGTAACCGATGAAAATTTCTACAAAGCGATCAGCACTTTTGAAGGGGCAGCCAACCGATTGCAGTTTATTGGCAAAAACGACCAAACCGTTATCTATAAAGATTTCGCACACTCGCCTTCTAAGCTAAAGGCAACCGTTCATGCTATGAAACATCAATTCAAAAAAGAAACGCTTGTGGCGGTGATGGAACTACACACTTTCAGCAGTTTGAACAAAGAATTTTTGGAACAATACGTAGGCAGTATGAACGATGCCGATATACCTGTGGTATTCTTAGACAAAGAAACCTTCGCGCACAAAAAAATGCCAATGCTCGAAGAGAGTTTTGTAAAAGATTCTTTCAACAACCAATACCTGAATATTTTTACCGACAAAGAATCGTTACAGAAATTTCTTTTAAAACAAGATTGGAACGCTAAAAACTTACTGCTCATGAGCTCCGGTAATTTTGCTGGAATGAATATCGAAGAAGTCGCCAACAAAATTCTAAACCACCTCTAAACAAGTTTAGAGTTTAAGTGTTCTAATCGTTTTAATTACTACCCTAACTCCATGAGCAAAATAGACATTAAGCCTTATTACGATGTGGTAGTAATTGGCGCTGGCATGGGGGGCTTAACCGCTGCGGCCATGTTGAGCAAAGCGGGATATTCCGTTGCGGTAGTTGATGCAGCTAATCAGGCCGGTGGTTATTTAGCTGGGTTCCATCGTAATAAATTTCGTTTTGATACCGCCATTCACTGGCTTAATCAATGTAATGCCGGTGGCATTATTCATACCGTATTCGAAACTATAGGTACAGATTATCCTATAGCCATTTCTCAAAAACGAATTAAAAGATTCACTGGCGACCAGCACGATTATTTGCTTACCGATAATCCCGATGAACTAAAGCAAGAACTACAACAAATATTTCCGCACGAAAAAGAAGGAATTGAACGTTTCTTTAAGGATGCCAAACAACTTGGGCATCAAATGAACACCTGGGGTAGCAATGTTCGTGCAATGGAAACGTTTCGCTTTTCCGAAAAACCCCAATACTTATTCAAAACCATTCGCTTTATCTTACCATTCATAAAACATATTCGATTTACAGGAGAAGAAGGTTTGAAGAAGGGATTGGATCGTTATTTTAAAGACGAAAAACTACAAAGCATTTTCTGCACCGAGCCCGATTTGCTTTCCTGTTTAGTGCCTATCGGCTGGGCTTACTATAAAGATTTTCAAAACCCACCCAAGGGTGGTGGTCAGGCTTTCCCCGAATGGTTAGAGCATGTGGTGAAATCTTATGGTAACGATATTTTCTATCATAGTCGAGTAACCAAAATTAAGTTGGAAGGCAACACGGCTAAAGGGGTAGAAATAGATTGCCGGGGAACAAAATACGAAGTAGCCAGTCGCTACGTAATTGCCGCTTGCGATGTAGAAACCCTCTACGAAAAATTGTTGCCGCCATCTTCTGTCCCCGAAAGTTTTAAAGACCGCTTGCGCAATGCCAGTTTATACGGTTCATCGTTTACCGTGTCGGTAGCATTAGATTGTAAGGCAGAATATTTAGGCTTTGCAGAAGAAGCCATTCACCTCACCAAACAAAACATTAGCCGCAAAGAACAAACTGCCGCCAATCCAGAAACTACTGAACTTATCATCCTCGCTCCTTCTTATCGTGATGCAACAATGGCTCCTGCCAGTCAAGGAACCATAACACTTTTTATGCCTGCCGAAATAGAGCAGCACAATTATTGGAAAACCGAACGCGATGCAGCAGGCAATTACATTCGTGGCGAAGCCTACAACAAATTCAAAAACGAGGTAGCAGAAGTTTTATTTAAACGAGTAGAAGAAAAAGTTGCCCCTAATTTACGTTCGCATATTTTGTTTTTTGAAGTAGCTACCCCCTTCACCCATCAACGCTACACCGGCAATAAAAACGGCACCATGATGGGAGCGCGGCCGGGCAAAGAAAACATGCAGGCAAAAGTGGCGCACTACCGCACACCTGTTATAAACCTCTTACTAAGCGGACATTGGGCAGAGCTTGGCGGTGGAGTTCCCATTGCAGTAAAGTCCGGCTTTAATGCTGCACTGCTTATTTTTAAAGATGAGAAACCCGAAGTGTTTAACGCTTACGTCAACTACATCAACCATAAAATAACCGCAACCGAATTTCGTGCGCTACCTATTTTCAAACCTTACAATAATGATTGGCAACAAAAGCTAACGCCTGCCGAACTGCTGGCCATAAGAAGAAGTGATACAACTTTGTAATTTTTCAGGTTTACACTTCTGTTCCTTCCCTGCCTTAATTATTATTTATTTGCGGAAGAAATATTTCACCGCCTCAACTACAACTAAACAATGGAACAACTCGGCTTATTCGGTGCCACAGCATCTAAACTTAAATTAACCCGTCCGCTTGCAATTTTCGATTTAGAAAGCACGGGTATAGATGTAGTAAAAGACCGCATAGTTGAAATAAGCGTGCTGCGCGTTGATCCTGATGGAACCAAAGAAACCAAAACATATCGCGTCAATCCGACTATTCCCATTCCTATTGAGTCATCAATGATTCACGGCATTTATGATGAAGATGTGATTACCCAACCCACCTTTAAAGATTTAGCCAAAGAACTTTTCGAGTTTATGAACCCTTGCGATTTAGCGGGTTTCAACTCCAATAAATTCGATGTGCCTATGTTGTTAGAAGAATTTATTCGTGTGGGAATCAGCTTTAGTATTGACAACCGCGCCTTGATTGATGTGCATCGTATTTATACCTTGTTTGAAAAGCGCACTCTCGAAGCTGCTTATAAATTTTACTGCGATAAAACAATTGAAAATGCCCACAGTGCCGAAGCTGATACGCTGGCTACTTACGAAGTTCTTCTTGGTCAATTAGAAAAATATGGCGAAGAACAATTGAAGCCCGATGTGCAGTTCCTTCATGATTTCAGCAACGAAGAAAGATTCCTTGACAGCGGACGCAGATTTATTTTTACCGGTGGCAAGGCCTGTTTCCACTTTGGAAAATATAAAGGCAAACCTGTTGAAGATGTTTTGAAAACTGACTCCGGTTACTACAACTGGATGATGCAGGGCGACTTTGCACAACATACCAAACAAAAGCTCACCGAGATTAAACAGAGTTTGAAGAAAAACTAAAAACTACTTCACCTCCTTTAGCATAACACAATAGGTAGGAAAGTGGTCGCTATAACCACCGTTGTATATTACTCCATCGTAAGTGCGCATGGGGTAACCTTTAAACCTACCGGTTTTGGTAACCATAAAGTTGCGGTTGAAGATATGCGCCTTCTTAAAAAAGAAGCCAAAGGTTTCTCTTTTCAAAAAACCTGAAGAAAGCATAATCTGGTCAAACAAATTCCACGAATCCTGATATGCGAGTGTGCCTATTCCTTTACTTAAATAATCGTTCCACGGGTTATACAGGCCGCCATCCTTCACATCCTGAACCTTCAACTTTGCCCCTAACACTTGTGTCACGCTCGGGCTGGTAGGGTCATCATTCAAATCGCCCATTAACACTACTTTGGTGTTTGGGTCAATTTTCATTAACGAATCAATTACATGTTTGCTTACACCGGCAGCCGCTGCGCGGGAAGGTGCACTGGCATCTTCTCCCCCTCTACGCGAAGGCCAGTGGTTGACAAACACATGCACCGTTTCGCCACCATAAGTGCCGGTTACCCAAAGCACATCGCGGGTGTAGTATAACGAACCATCGGAATTAGTCAATTTCACAAAAAGCGATTCGCTGTGTTTTACCTTAAAGTATTTTGGGTTGTAGATTAAACCGCAGTCAATACTTCTGGCATCAGGGCCTTCGTAATGCACTATTTTAAGGTTACGGTCTTTTAGTTTGGGTTGCGACACCAAATCCTCCAATACTTTTCGATTTTCAATTTCCGCTACTCCTAAAAAAGCAAAACCATCGGGCTTAACATCCGTTCCAATTTGAGAAAGAACATCGGATAGTTTTGACAGTTTATCAAGATAAACTTTGGGCGTGTAAGCATTAGCTCCGGTAGGTGTAAAGTCTTCATCATTCCGGTAAGGGTCGTTCAAAGTATCGAAAAGATTTTCGAGGTTATAGAAAGCAATTACGCTTACCTCATATTTCTTTTCCTGCGAAAAAACAGGCAGACAAATTACACACAGCAGCAGGAACAAAAAAGTCTTCATTGGTTGAGTTTATTGGGGCAAACTTATAAAACCATTCCGCTTATAACAGGTTACTAACATTTAACTACACCTTATTTATAAGGTAACACCGCAATAGGTGGCGGGTGGCGAATTTGTATAGATTTGCCACCCGCTTTCAAAAAGCATTAACTGACACACACAATGAAGAAAGTTTTATCCCTGTTAATATTTCTATTGCCTCTGGCTTTGTTTTCGCAAAATGCAACTGTTACCGGAATGGCTATTGACCAGGTAACTACCGAGCCGCTTGCCAATATCGCAATTCAATTCCTATCTGGTGAAAAAACATACACGGCTAAAACCGATGCCGATGGCAATTTCTCTATCAGTTTACCTTATGGTTCTTATTCTACCAATCCGGCATTTAGCGTTAAGAACGTGCCTATGGAGAATTTGGTAATTGACAAACCCCAGATTCAATTGGGTTCGGTTCAAACTCCGCATATAGATATTGAAGATGTTACTTCAACAACGATTCAGGAAGGTGGCGATGCTGGAACCGTTACCGAATCTGAAGTAGATGGCGATAACTCACAAAATATTTCAAGTGCCTTAGGCGCATCCCGCGATGCCTTTATCAATGCTACTTCGTTTACTTTTAGCACCGCCCGTTTCCGTATTCGCGGCTACGACAATAAAAACTTTACCACCTTTATAAACGGCACACCAGTTAACGATTTAGAAAACGGAAGAACTTCTTTCGGGCAATGGGGAGGTTTAAATGCGGTGTTCCGCAACCGCGAAAACTCATTTGGTTTACAACCTAACACCTTTACTTATGGCGAGCCAGGCGGTTCAGTTTCGTTAGATGCCCGCGCCAGCAAACAGCGCAAACAGTTGGAGGTTTCTTATGCTACTGCTAACCGCAATTACCGTCATCGCTTAATGGCTACTTATAGCACCGGCATGATGAAACACGGTTGGGCAGTATCGGCATCTGTAAGCCGCAGATGGGCGAGCGAAGGTTATGTGCCGGGAACTTTCTATGACGGCACCTCTTACTTTTTAGGTGTAGAAAAATACTTTGGCAGCAGCCATGCTTTAAGTTTAACTGCCTTTGGGGCATCTACACGCAACGGTCAGCAATCAAGTGCTATAGCCGAAATGTATAATTTGGCGGGCTCAAATTATTATAACCTGAACTGGGGCTGGCAAGGCAACAAGAAAAGAAATGCTGTAGTTGGCAATACTTTTCAACCCACCTTTATTTTAGCACACGATTGGAAAATAAACAACCACGAAAGTCTTATTACCTCTGCTGGTTTCACTTTTGGCAAAAGACAACGCACCGGTATAGATTTTTACAACGCAGCTAACCCGCGCCCCGATTATTACAGATACTTACCAAGTTATTTAGAAGATTCAACCCAGCAAGTAATTGCCGCAGATGCTATTGAGAACAGTCCAAATTTGCTGCAAGTTGACTGGGATGGTTTTTATGAAGCTAACTACATGAGTTACGATTCTGTAGAGAATGTAGATGGTATTGCCGGTAACACAGTAACTGGTAAACGCGCCCGCTACATTGTAGAAAATCAAGTGGCAGATACCCGTAAGTTCAATTTGGCATCTACCTATAACAATGCTATTACCGACCATATTGCCTTTACAGCCGGTATAATTTATCAGTTTCAACGCACACAGTTTTATAAAACTGTGGATGATTTATTGGGAGCAGACTTTTATGTAGATGTTAACCAGTTTGCCGAGCGCGACTTTCCGGACAGTTTTGGTGTAGCGCAAAACGATTTAAACCGCCCTAACCGCATTCTGCGCGAAGGTGACCAATTTGGTTACGACTATTTTATTACCAACCACAAAGCACAGGCTTGGGCACAATCCGTTTTCAAATTCAATAAGGTAGACTTCTTCGTTTCGGGGGAACTATCAGTTAGTTCATACTGGAGAAAAGGAATGACCAAATACGGCTTATTGCCGGATAACAGTGAAGGGAAATCTATCGCTAAAACATTTGTAAACGGTGGAGTAAAAGCAGGAGCTACATATAAAATAAACGGAAGAAACTATTTGTATGTAACCGGTGCTTTTGAAAACCGTGCTCCGCTTTCGCAAGATGCGTTTCTATCTGCCCGCACACAAAATACCATTACCAATAACTTAAAAAGCGAAAACGTTTATACCGCAGAACTCGGCTACATCTACCGCAGTGCTAACGTAAAACTTAAAGCGGGAATGTATTTTACCCAGTTTACCAACCAAACCCAACTGCGCAGATTTTTCCATGACGATTTCAGAACATTTGTAAACTATTCACTTACCGGTGTTAACACCCGACACTGGGGTGGTGAGTTGGGTTTAGAAGCAAAAATCTACAAAGGTTTCTCAGCAACGGCAGCGGCATCTATCAGCCGTTATACTTTTACATCGCGCCCCGATGCTACTATTACTTACGATAACAACCCTGCCTTGTCCTCTAACGAAAAAGTTTATTACAAAAACTTTAATGTAGGCGGCACACCGCAATTGGCAACTACTCTAGGTATAAACTACCGCGACCCTAAATTCTGGTTTACCAACGTAAACTTTAACTATTACGACTGGATGTGGGTAAACGTAAACCCTGCCCGCAGAACAGAAGGCGCGGTTGATTTAGTTGATCCTGCCTCAACCAATTTCTCTAACATTATTGACCAAGAGAGATTGAAAGGACAGTTTACTATGGATATCTCTTTCGGTTATTCGTGGTTACTAAACAATCAATTTAAGAATTTGAAGAAACGTTTCTTCTTAGTCTTCAATGCTAACATCAATAACGTAACTAATAATAAGAATTTAGTGACCGGTGGCACCGAGCAATTGCGTTTTGATTACCGCGATAAGAACCCGAACAAATTCCCTACACGTTATTCGTATGCTTATGGCACTACTTATTTTGTAAGCGTGGCGTTTAGAATGCAATAGTTAGACTTTAGATAATAGAAAAGCAAATACATTAAAAAACATAAAAAGTAAATTATGAATAAAATCATCACCGGTATCATCGCACTTATCCTTTTGATGGGAGTATCATCTTGCGTAAAAGATAATTTTGACGCTCCACCAACCGGAGGCAAAGACCCTGATATTGCGGTTAACTTCCGTATAGATTCTTTAAAGAACCGCTATGGCGGAACCGCTTATCAGATTAACGATGACCTGGTTATTTCTGCTGTGGTTACGGCTGATGATAAGTCAGGTAACTTCTACAAGCAGATTATTATTCAGGATACTTCGGGTGGTATTGCTTTGTTGCTGGAAGGCTCTAATGCGTTTAACGATTATCCTATTGGTCGCAGAATATTTATTAAGCTAAAAGGTTTGTATGTGGTGCAATACAAAAGTCTGTTTCAAATTGCCGGTTCTATTGCAGCCGATGGAAGCTTTAATGGTATACCTACAGCTTTATACGATAAGTATATTTTGAAGGGAAGCTACTTTCATCCGGTGGCACCAAGAGTGGTTACCATGAGTCAACTTAACTCAAGCTACCAAAACACGCTTATTCAGTTGAACAATGTAGAGTTTCAATCGGCTGATGCCGGTAAGCCTTATGCCGATGCTTCTAACAAGGCATCGCTTAGCCGTGTGGTAAAAAACTGTAGCGGTGGAAGTTTAGAAACTTACAACAGCGGATACTCTACTTTTGCCAGCCAGTTAACCCCTACCGGTAACGGAACGTTGGTTTGTATTTACAGTGTGTATGGTAACGATGCGCAACTATTATTGCGCGATGTAAGTGATTTGAAAATGGATAGCACCCGTTGTGGCGGAGGCGGTCCAATTGGTGGAGGCACAGGTCTTTTGGCTATTAGAAATCTTTACCCGGGTAGCGAGGTAGCTTTACCGTCCAACACCTTTGCACGCGGCACTGTAATTTCTGATAGAACAGGTGGTAACAACGACTCTAAAAATTTAGTTATTCAGGATTCGGTTGGAGGTATTGTTATTCGCTTTGCTGCTGCGCACAGCTTTAATGTGGGCGATGTAGTTAGCGTTGATGTATCGGGTCTTGCACTTAAAGAGTTTAACGGACTATTACAAATAGACAAAAGCACTTCGCCTTTTGGTGTGCCATTAGCCAATGCCACCAAAACCGGTACCGGAACTATTACTCCGCGCATTGCCACTACTGCCGATGTGCAGTCAAATGC
>CAMBIM010000038.1 GCA_945867505.1 Chitinophaga pinensis | reverse complement strand
AAAATTGAATCGTTGGAAATAAAGTTCATTGAAGGAGATATAGACCGAGAATTGTATAACAAGTATCGTCAGAAATATGAAAGTGAGTTGAATGAAAATGAATCAGAAATCGATAAATATCAAAATGAGTTATCGAACCCTAAAGAGTTTATTGATTTTTCTGTAGAGATGTGCGGAAACCTCAGTAAAATGTGGGCTTCCGGAGGATTGAGCAATAAAATGAAAGTCCAACAAGTAGTTTTTCCGGAGGGTATTGGCTATGATCGGGGAAATGAGTGTTATCGAACCGAGAGAGTGAACTCTATCATCGCTCAAATCTCGCAACTGGCAAGGGTTTCAGGCGAAAATAAAAAAGGGAACCCTTCAAAATTATTGAAGAATTCCCTGCAAGTACCGAAGGTGGGAATCGAACCCACACACCTTACGATACACGATTTTGAGTCGTGCGCGTCTACCAATTCCGCCACTTCGGCATTCATTTTAAAACTGTTGGCAAAAATATATTTAAAATCAACTTTCACAAGTTTCTTAACGGCTGTTTTGTATTTACTTCTCCTTTTAGGAGGATTAAGAACAAGGTGAATTTTACTACACTTTTATACTATTTGTGAATAAATACACGTTATACAATTCACTATTAGCCTTCGTAAATAAGCATTTTGCTGACTGATAATATTACCTATGGAAGAAACCACTATTACGCCTAAAAAGAAAAAAGTAGCTGACGATATTTCGGAAGCTACTAATGCAGAAATTACTGCCCCTAAATCTGTGCGCGAGAAAAAGCCAATAAAGAAAACTACAGACGAAAAAGAACCCGAAACCAATTGGCGAAATGATGGTCGCTTGCCTAAAATAACAGGATTGGTGCTGATACTTTTTTCGTTTGTGTTAGCTGTTGCGTTTACATCTTATCTCTTCACGCTTTCCGATGACCAAAGTGAAATCCTAAATGGCGGAATTGCATCTCTTACTGATAACTCCGTTCAGGCAAAAAACGCTTTGGGAAGATTAGGTGCCTGGCTTTCCAATCTTTTTATCAATAATTTATTTGGTGTTTCTTCTTACCTGTTTGCCATAAACTGCTTTGCAGTTGGGTTTAATTTATTGGTACAGAAGAAGGTGTTCAATGCGTTCAAAATTTCTGCTTACTCGTTTGTTGGTGTAATCTGGATTTCGTCAGCATTGGCTTTTGCTAATTCTTTGATTCTACCAAACAGTATTCTTAATTGGGGCGGTGCCTTCGGAAATTATTTGACTGGCGAAGCTGGCTACCTAACCGGCTTACTTAAAACTACCGGAGTAGCAGCGGTTTTATTTTCAACTGCATTAGTCTTCGCTATTGTAGTGTATAACATCAATTTCAACTTTATACTCAACCTCTTTAGTAAGAAGAGTGAAGAAGATTTGCTGCTTGCCGCCAACACAAATATCAATAGCAGTATTAAACAAACGCAAATTAGAAACGTTCCCGAGTTTAGAGACGAAAGCGAAAATATTTTTGCGAAAGATAATCTTACTGATTTGTCTGCTCCGGTGGTAAATTCGCCTATGAGTTTAGAAGTTGAACAACCTGACGATGATTTTAAAGTAATTGACCTGAATACCGGTAACGAAATAAAGCCAAGTACGAATAATTTTGACGAAAGCGATTTGCAATTAGAAGTAGAACAGCCCATAGAAGAAGCAGTTACTGAAAAACCACACACCGGGCTTAAAATAAACTACGACCCTACACTTGATTTATCAAACTACAAATTCCCTACGCTTGATTTATTAGAAGAACACGGTAGCGATAAAGTAAAGATTGATGCAGAGGAATTAGAGCGCAACAAGAACCAAATTATTTCTACGCTTAACAACTATCAAATAGAAATTTCGAAAATTAAAGCAACTATCGGACCAACCGTAACATTGTATGAAATTGTTCCTGCCCCAGGCGTTCGCATTTCCAAAATCAAGAATCTCGAAGATGATATTGCCTTGAGTTTGGCGGCTTTGGGTATTCGTATTATTGCTCCAATACCAGGCAAAGGAACTATTGGTATTGAAGTGCCGAACGCGCATAAAGAAATTGTGTCTATGCGATCGCTTTTAGCTTCCGATAAGTTCCAAAACTCTACAGCTGACCTTCCTATCTGTTTAGGTAAATCTATCAGTAACGAAATTTATGTTGCCGATTTAGCAAAGATGCCGCACTTACTTATGGCGGGTGCTACCGGTCAGGGGAAATCGGTTGGTATTAACTCGGTGATAGTTTCGTTATTGTATAAGAAGCATCCATCCCAACTTAAATTCATTTTGGTTGACCCCAAGAAGGTAGAGTTGAGTTTATACGAAACTTTAGAAAAACATTTCTTGGCCAAACTACCGGGCGAAGCAGATGCGATTATTACCGATACCAAGAAAGTGGTAACCACGCTCAATGCACTTTGTGTAGAAATGGATGACCGGTATAACTTGTTGAAGAAAGCAAGTTGCCGCAATCTGAAAGAATACAATCATAAATTCCTGAACCGTCAGCTTAATCCGCAGAATGGACATAAGTTCTTACCATACATTGTTTTGGTAGTAGATGAGTTTGCAGATTTGATTATGACTGCCGGTAAAGAAGTTGAAATGCCGATTGCGCGTTTAGCCCAATTAGCGAGAGCTATTGGTATTCACTTGATACTGGCCACACAACGCCCTTCAGTAAATATTATTACGGGAACAATCAAAGCCAACTTCCCGGCACGTATTGCTTTTAAAACAACTTCTAAAATAGATTCAAGAACTATTTTGGATGCTGGTGGTTCAGAACAATTGATTGGTCGTGGCGATATGTTGCTTTCCTTAGGTAGCGATATGATTCGTTTGCAATGTGGATTTGTAGATACACCGGAAGTAGAAAAGGTGCGCGACTTTATTGCAGAACAACAAGGTTACACCACAGCTTTCGAATTACCCGAATACATTGACCCAAACAGTAAAGACAGCGGAGGTGATGAGTTTTTTGCTGAAGGAGAGCGCGATGATTTGTTTGAAGATGCGGCTCGTGTTATTGTTCAAAACCAAATGGGTTCTACATCGCTTATACAAAGAAGGTTAAAATTGGGCTACAACCGTGCAGGTCGCTTAATGGATCAATTGCAGGAAGCAGGAATAGTGGGAGATAACCTGGGCACTAAATCGCGCGAAGTTAAGTTCAAGACAGAAAACGAATTGGAACAGTATTTGGTAAAGCTACGCGAACAAACTATTTAAGCGCGATGAATAACCTACGTAATGCTGTATTGTCTGTTGTCTGTTGTATGTTTTATGCTGTCTCTTTCGCTCAAACTAGTCCAGCTAACGATACCGAAGCCGCTTCTTTATTACAAAAAGTAAGTGAGAAATATAAGGCTTACAAAAATATCTCGGCAGATTTTAAGTTAATTATTCAACGCCCGAAGATTAAACCCGAAGAAAGCGATAGCAAATACACCGACACGCTGAAAGGGAAAATTCTATTGGAGCAAGCAAAATTCAACATCAGTATTAAAGACCAACAAATAGTTTGCGATGGAAAGAATATTTGGACGTACACACCGACCGATAAGGAAGTGCAGGTAAACTACTTTGAAGAAACCAACGATATCTTTTCTCCCTCTAAAATCTTCTCGCTTTACAAAGAAGGTTACTTGTATCAGATAAAAGAGAAGAAAACTATTGGTGGGAAAGCTGCTACTGTTATTGAAATTGCTCCATCGGGCAAAAAGCTTTCTTATTTTAAAATAGATGTAACTATTGACGATGCTACACAACAGGTTATTGAATCGAAAATTTATGAGAAGAACGGAGTGCGTTACGTTTATAAACTAACCAAACAATTGCCTAACGCTGTTACCAATGCTGCTTCGTTTACTTTCGATGTAAAGAAGTTTCCGAACGTAAAAGTGGTTGACCTTCGGTAAACAATTCTGTATTCTTACATCTTTCTAAATTATCATATCCTCAAATCAATTCTACATGCGTGCATTAGGCGTTCTTGATAAAATGAAAACCGGCTTTATAAATCCGGTGCAATATTTCTTGCAACTAGGAGAAGATAAAATTGCTGTGAACGATTTAGTAGGAAGCAATATTCGTCTGCAATGGACCGGTAGAATATTTTGTGGCATTTGTGGTAAAAAAATACCAAAGAGTTTTGGAGAAGGTTTGTGCTACGATTGTTTTGCTAATGCACCAGGTAATGCAGAATGTATTCTTCGCCCCGAATTATGCGAAGCGCATTTAGGGCGCGGAAGAGATGTGGAATGGGAGAGGAGAAATCACTTACAACCGCACTTTATTTACTTAGCATTGACTAATACAATTAAAGTGGGCGTAACCCGTGGAGACCAAATTCCCACCCGTTGGATTGACCAAGGCGCGCACAAGGGAATTATTATTGCCGAAACACCTTACCGCCAACTGGCTGGCTTTATTGAAATTGTGTTGAAAGAACACATGAGCGACAAAACTAATTGGCAACGAATGTTGAAGAATGAACCTGCTGTGGGGATTGATTTGCTACAAGAAAAGAAAAAGGCAATTGCCCTATTGCCAGAGCAATACCGCCAATACGAATCTACCAATAATGAAATTGTAGAACTTATTTATCCAGTACAACAATATCCGGTTAAGGTTGCTTCACTTTCATTTGAAAAAATGCCGAGCATTGAAATGAAACTGACCGGCATTCGCGGGCAGTATTTTATGTTTGAAGGAGGAAACGTCATCAACATCCGAAGCAAGAGCGGGTATGAAGTAGAGTTGATTGCTTAAATCATGTTGTAGTTTCCTACTTCTCTTCTAACCTCGGGTCTACAATAATATTTTCGGGTTCTACCGACTCTAAAGTAAGCTTGGCAGATATAACGCGGAAAGTAGTTCGTCTGTTTTTCTGATGTTCTTCTTCAGTGCATTTAGCTCCGTTGCCGCAGTTGTTAGCCAGTTTAGTTTCTCCATAACCCTTAGCTTGTAAAGTTTCATCAGGAACACCTTTGCTAATTAAGTAGTCAACTGCGCTTTGTGCACGGGCTTGCGAAAGTTTTAAGTTATAAGCATCACTACCACGGCTATCAGTGTGTGAGCCGAGTTCAATTTTTAAATCGGGATTTTCTTTAAAGAAGATGGTGATAGAATCAAGAACCAGTTTCGATTCAGGTCGGAGAGTAGCTTTGTCGTAATCATAATAGATATTCGGTATAACAAGCATCTTTTGAGTGAAAATTTTCTCTAACTCAATTTGCGTGTAAATACGAATGATAGTAGAATCTTGATGGCGTTTGCCAATGGTAGAAGCAAAAGAGTTGTTGCTGAAATAACCGCCCTTGCTTGCAGTAAGTTTGTAATCGGTTTCTGCTTCTAATTTAAAAACAAACTTACCGGCAGTATCGGTAGTAGTGGTGGCTATTACTTTGTCATCGGTAGTTTTTAATTCCACCTTTGCCTTGGCTAAGTTTTTTAACCCAACTACTTTGCTATCTGGATTTTCGGGATTCTCAAAATCTTTCTCTACCACTTTACCGCGCAATACAAACAGGTTTATCCATTTTTCTTCAAAGCGGTAAATGTCATCGCCACCTTTGCCGCCTGTGCGGTTAGATGAGAAATAACCGGAAAACAAAACTGTATCATCCGTATTCTTTGGTTTGTATTTATCAATAATGTAACCAAAATCATCAGCCCCGCTGTTGATAGGATACTTTAAATTAACCGGGTCTTTATAGCTACTCTTTGTTCTTGTAGCTTTAAAAATATCTAAGCCACCCATACCGGGCAAACCGTTGCTGGAAAAATACAAATTCCCTTTTTCATCTAACCACGGAAAGCGTTCGCTGTAGGGAGTATTAATACTTCCACCTAAATTTTGCGGATAACCCCAACCGGTATCGTTCTTAGCAACAAGGTAAAGGTCGGTTTCGCCAAAACCACCGGGAACATCGGCAGATACATAAAGGAACTTACCGTCTTTACTTATAAAAGGATCGCGCACGTTTACGCTATCGGCAAACGGGTCAACCTTTAATGGCTCCGTCCAGTGTTCGTTGTTGAAAGCACTATAAAAGATATGAGTGTATTGGTTTGTTTTTTGTTCATCGGCAATGCTGCGTACAAAATACATTTCTTTAAAGTCAGCACTGAATGTTGTAGAACTTTCATGAAAGGGAGTGTTAACCGGTGCTCCAAAGTTTACAGGTGTGCTAAATTTTTCTCCGGTTTTCTCCACAATAAATAAATCAGTAAAATTTTCACCTGTCCATTCATCGCGGTTGCTGCCCAATGCTTCGCTACGCGTAGAAGAAAGAACGTATTGTTGTTTAAAGGGAACAAGCGTGTAATCATAGTCAGCCGTGTTCAATATTTCTAAATTTCGCACTTGCATACGGGTAAAACTCTTTTTCCAATCCAGAGCTTCTTTGGATTGTGTAGCTTGTCTTCTTCCTTCAAAACCACCACCGGTAATGCGCTGAAACTGCTCGAAGGTTTTATATGCTTCTTCATATTTCTCCTGTTGCTTCTGCATCATACCTAATTGGTATAGCGATTGCTCACCGGCATTAAGGTCAATAGACTGTTTATGCCATTTTTCGGCATTGGCGTAATCGTTGAACTCTCCATAAGACTCGCCTAAGTTGTAGGCGATTTTCTGTTGCTTGATAGGGTCGCGCTCGGCATTGAATTCTTTTTGTAAAAACTCTATGCTTTGGTTGTATCGAAAAAGTTCGCGAGCGGTGTTGCCGTCTTTAACTTTAAATGGAACAGTTTTACAAGCTGCTGTAAAAACAATAAGAAGTAGGGAAAAATATTTGCCGCGCTTATTCAATCATTTTCTGTTTCGGACGAAAGTAAAAAAAAGCGTAATAGCTGGAAACTGGATTGATATTGTATTAACTAAGTAGTTAGGCGTTTTGGAAACATCTTTAGAAACACTACCCCGTGTGCGAGCAGGAAAGCTATGGTTGCCCTATTTATATTCTAAGTATTTATCATTCACGGTTTCAAATTTAAGCGAGAATAAATCGCGCACATAGTTTTGATAAACTTTCCATGGATGTTTTG
Organism: Chitinophaga pinensis; assembly: GCA_945867505.1. Classification (GTDB taxonomy): domain Bacteria; phylum Bacteroidota; class Bacteroidia; order Chitinophagales; family LD1; genus Bog-950. The sequence goes on along the minus strand of CAMBIM010000038.1, from coordinate 9,910 downwards.
AACCTTGCTTGGGTAGCGTATCGACTGCTCTTAATATATACCCAGCGTTAAAGTCAAGCAAAGGTTCAGAGCTAAATGTAGCACTATCAAAACGAGGGGTGCATGTGCTATAATTATTTTTATGCATGTAGTTGAGAACCTTTGTTACAAACTGACAACTCAAATCGCATTTCAATGTCCAGGAGGCATTGGTATAACCAACAGTAAAGGCAAAGTTTGGTACCTCGCTAAACATTACACCGCGATAGCAATGCGTTTCATTCGGTTTTGCTAATACGCCATTCATGTGCATAGTCATGCCGCCCAATAGTTGCAACTTTAAACCAGTAGCGGTTACTATCAAATCCGCTTCTAATTCATTACCGGATTTCAGCAAAATTCCCTTGGGCGTAAATCGTTCAATAATATCGGTTACAATTTTTGCCTTGCCTGATTTAATGGTTTTAAACAAATCTGAATCGGGAACTAGGCAAAGCCGCTGGTCCCATGGATTATACTTCGGGTCAAAATGTTTAAGGTCATATTCTTTACCCAACTCTTTTTGAACTCCTTTTTTAATCAGTTTCCTTACAGCGTTTGGCCATTTGCGCGAAGCATCGTAAAAGACAATACTCAAAAGAATATTTTTCCAACGGGCTAAATGGTGTGCCACTTTTGCAGGAAATATTTTTTTTAAAAATTCTGCCACCTTATCTACGCTGGGCATGGTAACTACAAAAGTGGGCGAGCGTTGCAGCATAGTAACATTTGCTGCTTTTTTGGCCAATTCGGGAACTAAAGTTACAGCCGTAGCACCGCTACCTATAATCACTACTTTTTTGTTTTCATACTTAATATCTGAGGTCCATTTTTGCGGATGTATCAATTGCCCCAGAAAGTTCTCGCTGCCGGCAAATTCGGGTGTATAACCATTGTCGTAATCGTAATAGCCACTACACATTATTAAAAACTTGCACTTCAATTCTAATTGCTGCACGTTTTGGTTGGGTGAAATTTTCAGTGTCCACAGTTTTTCCTCATCGCTCCAAGAGGCATCGGTTACCTTGTGGTTGTATTGAATTTTTTTGTCGATACCGAATTTAGCAGCCGTATCTTTAATGTATTGAAGAATAGAAGGCCCATCGGCAATTGCCTTTGGATTTTTCCAAGGGTTGAACGGAAAACCAAGTGTGTACATATCCGAATCGGAACGAATGCCCGGATATTGAAACAAATCCCAAGTACCACCTAAAGTAGAACGACCTTCTAGCACCAAATAATTTTTATCGGCACAGTCGGTTTGAATATGATAAGCTGCGCCAATGCCAGAAAGGCCTGCGCCCACTATAATTACATCATAAACTTCGGAAATGTTGCTCATAGCTGCTCTTGTTTTGTAAAGTAAATAACCGATATTTTATTAAAGAAACTACATAGTTTCTGTTTAGTTTTTTTGATATAAGTCAAATTATATCCAATCTACGAGTTATAGTATCGTGTATTAATTATTCATTGCTTTAAAACAATAATCATAACACAAAAATTTCATCTTGATTCCATTCAACTATGGAAGGGATTGATTGAGCATTATGTAAATGAATGAAATGCTATGTTTCAATTCACTAAATTGTTACAATAAAGTCAGAGTAAAAGCGCACAAAACGCATCCCCAAAATTTTTAAAATTTAGGCCCGTTGAATAAAGCGTGTAGCGTTTTTTTTAAACAAACCCAAACAGCTTCTAATGTTTGTTGGTAATAACGGCTCTTTTCCATTTGACTATTGTTTCCAACACACATTGTCGGCTTAATGCTGTGAAATGTTCTACACATTCTGCATGTTGTAAACAAGTTGAAACTTTTAAAATCTAAGGGCGTAAAATAAGCCATCAAACGCAACTGGAACTTGCTGCTGATAAAATGGAACTGCCAGGAATGAAGGACATTCTAAAACAAATAAATCGGTAACCATGAGATTTTTGACTTTTACATTGCTATTAGCAACACTATCGCTTTCTACTTATGCCACGCAGTATAAGAAAACAGTGAAACTTCGTATTCAATCACAAAATGGAAACCTTGATGAGGCAACTGTTTATTTCGACCAAGCCATTAATCCCAATTATGTGTATCAGGAAGATGCACAGGAAGTATTGAGCGGTGTGGCTGGTGTGCCGGTAATTTACACCGTTACGGCTGATAATTATCGTTGCTCAATTAATGGTATTGGCACGTTGTCAAATACTGAAGTAGTACCGGTAGGTATTGTAGTAGACATCACGGGTTCATACAATCTAACAGCAGCTTTGTTAGATAACTTTGACCCAACTTCGATTATTACGTTAGAAGATAGAAATACCGGTCGCTTTATTGATTTGCGCACTAATTTTTATCCAGTAGTGTTAGACTCGGGCGCTGCGCCCGAAGGTCGTTTCTTCATTCACGCTTCATATCCTTCATCTAATTCTAAAACAGTAGCAGGCTGTGCAAATAACGATGCAGAACTACAAATATCATCTGACACTTCGGTTACTTGGGATAGCTATGAACTTTTTGATGCTTTCAATAATTCCGTTGGCGCGTTTAATAATGTAAATACTACGGTAACTTTTACAGGTCTTGCCGAAGGCGATTACTTTTTGCTTCGCACTTACGGAGCTTACAGCACTACCGAAGAATTTCATATTGATGGTAATTATATTGCGGCCAATGTTGGTGCATCTGCTACACAGGTTAGCACTTTGGAGAATATTTCTTTCAGTGCTAACGCTATAAATGCTAACCACTTTGCTTGGGATTTTGGTGACGGCACTTTGATTATTGGAGTGGCGCATCCTGACCTTGCATACTATGAGCCGGGTGTTTACACTGTAAATCTTCATGCTTCAAACGACCATGGCTGCACCGATAATGCTCAAATAGAAATTATAGTATCACAATCGGTATCGACCGGAATTTACGAGGAAGCTAAAAATGAAATAGCTATTGCAGCACAAAACAAAACGGTAACTGTAAATATGAACGGATTAGCAAATGCTCAAGCACACTTGCAGATTTATAATCTAATTGGTCAGTCAGTTTACAACGCTTCAATCATTACCGATAGAACTACTGCCTTGCTTGACGAACAACCAACAGGTTACTATTTAGTAAGTGTAAAGAATAACGATAAGGTAAGCACTAAACGAATCTTCATAGGCAAGTAAAAATATTTCAAACTTAAAATGGTTGTTTCATTAAAGGCTTGCTCTGGGAAAGGGCGGCCTTTATGATTTTGTAGAAGTGCCACTTTATAAGTTGCTTGTCATGGGTCTCATGCAATGAACGGAAATTTTATTTTCACGCACTATGTGGAAGAAGCTGCGCAAACTGCTGATAAGAATTACAATTGTATTTTTCATTTCTACCATAGGGGCTGTAATTGTTTTTCGTTTTGTGCCCGTGCCCGTTACCCTGCTTATGGTGCAGCGCTGTATAGAGCAAAAGATAGATAGTAAGGAAATGAAACTGGAGAACCATTGGGTTCCGCTATCTAAAATAGCTAACCAACTTCAACTGGCAGTAGTTACCAGCGAGGACCAAAACTTTCTCTTTCACCACGGTTTCGATTTTACGGCTATTGAAAAGGCCATGAAGTATAACGAGCGGCAGCAAAAGCGCAAGAAACATCCGCGCACCCGCGGGGCTTCTACTATTTCGCAGCAATGCGCCAAGAATGCTTTCCTGTTTCCTGCGCGCAATTTTATCCGCAAGGGCTTAGAGGTTTACTTTACCATATTGATAGAAATTTTCTGGAGCAAGGAGCGCATTATGGAAGTTTACCTGAACGTGATAGAAATGGGCGATGGCATTTACGGGGCAGAGGCAGCCGCACAGGCTTACTTTCATACCTCAGCCAATAATCTATCAGCGGCACAGGCTGCGGCTATTGCCGCCTGTTTGCCCAACCCGCGCAAGTTTAATGCGGGGGCACCTTCGGCTTATGTGCTTAAACGCCAGGCGGCTATCCTGCGCCAAATGAGTTTTTGGGGCGGACGCTTAGATTATGAGATGAAGGACGAGGAAGAGTAGCTGTAATACTTGGCGCCTGTCTATTGCCGCTATTTATTTTTATACTCGCACACTAAACCCAAAGCCATGGCAGATTTATTCCGGAAGAAAGATATTGGTAAGGTGCTTCGCGATGCGGAGGAAGGATATGGCGATGCCGAGTTGAGTGGCGGTTTGCACAAATCCCTTGGTGTGCGCGACCTGACTGCGTTTGGTATTGCAGCTATTGTAGGGGCAGGTATTTTTTCCACAATAGGCAAGGCAAGTTTTGATGGAGGCCCGGGAATTATTTTTCTCTTCCTTTTTGTTTCGGTAGCCTGTGGTTTTTCGGCTCTGTGCTATGCCGAGTTTGCCAGCATGGTGCCCGTAAGCGGCAGTGCCTACACGTATTCTTATGTGGCTTTTGGCGAATTGATTGCCTGGATTATCGGTTGGGATTTATTGATGGAATACGCCATTGGCAATATTGCCGTAGCTATTTCGTGGAGCGATTATTTTACTTCGCTATTGCAGGGTTTTGGCATCCACCTGCCCGATTATATCACCATGGATTACTGGACGGCAAAAGCCATGGGCAGCCCTGCCGCCAAGCTGGCCTGGGAAAATGCACCGTCAATTGCGGGCTTTAAGTTCATTTGCGATATTCCTGCGTTCTGCATTGTTTGTGTAATTACCTACATTACTTACATAGGCATTAAAGAATCAAAAAACTCCGCCAACTGGATGGTGGGTCTAAAGCTGATTGTGATAGTGCTGGTGATAGTGATAGGTTCTTTTTACATACAACCCGAAAACTGGCATCCGTTTTTACCGAATGGCATTGGCGGTGTGTTAAAGGGTACGGCAGCCGTGTTTTTTGCGTACATTGGCTTTGATGCCATTTCTACCACTGCAGAAGAATGCAAAAACCCGCAGCGCGATTTACCACGGGGCATGATCTATTCACTTATTATTTGCACTGTAATATATGTGCTGATTGCTTTAGTGCTTACCGGTATGGTCAACTATACCAAATTGGATGTGGGCGACCCACTTTCGTTTGTGTTTCAGCAAGTAAACCTGAACTGGATTGCCGGTATAGTGGCGGTAAGCGCGGTAATTGCAACAGCCAGTGTGCTCCTGGTTTTTCAAATTGGTCAACCCCGAATCTGGATGGCCATGAGCCGCGATGGTTTGTTGCCGAAGGTTTTTTCTAAGATTCATCCGGTGTATAAAACGCCTTCTTTCTCCACCATTCTTACAGGTGTGGTAGTGGCTGTTCCTGCCCTTTTCTTAAACATGAATGTGGTAATAGATTTAACCAGTGTGGGCACACTCTTCGCTTTTGTGTTGGTGTGCGGTGGTATTTTGCGCATGAGTTTGTTTGATAATCCCCCGCAAAGCAAGTTCAAAGTGCCTTATATTAATTCTAAATTTATTATGCCGGTCTTGTTTATTCTAACAGGCGTATCGCTTTGGGTTTATAATAAAGAGGGTGTTACTAATTTCTTTAATGCCGAAAATTTAGGCACGTGGACGGTGCTTCGCACCAAAATTCCTTACATCGCTTTCTTTATTCTTTCGGTAGCCGTTACTATTGTTTCTTTCTGGAAAAACCTTTCGCTCATACCGGTGCTCGGGTTGCTTGCCTGCAGTTATCTCCTATGCGAATCGGGCGTATCTAACTGGGAGCGCTTTTTAGTATGGTTGCTTATTGGTTTCGTAGTGTACTTTGCTTACGGCTATAAGAACAGTAAACTGGCGGTGAAATGAGTTATTTTTTTCGGGTTTCTCGGTTCTTATTCTTCTGTTTAGGCTGTTTAGTTTATTCGGCTAATGTATCTGCACAAGATTCCATTGTGAGCGATCAATCGTTAATTGTTTATCGAGCCAACTTTCCTGCCGATTTAGATTCCATGAAAGTGGATTCCTTTTTCAAGAAACATGCTATCGATTTCTCTGCCTGTAATAAACCTGAAATGTATTACGAAATCTATCGCTGGTATAAAACTTGTTACCGTTACGGGGGCGATTCCAATAAGGGAATTGATTGCTCGCACTTTGTAAACATGCTTTACGAGAAGATTTACGGACACCGGCTCAATAGCAGTTCAGGTTCTATCTTTACCCAATGCAAAGCATTAAAGAAAGGATTTGAAGAAGCAGAAGAAGGCGATTTGGTTTTCTTCAGAATAAAGAAGAAGCGGATATCGCATGTGGCTATTTACCTGCAAAACGGCAAGTTTGCTCATGCCACTACTCAAGCCGGTGTTATCATCAGCGATTTTAATGAGCCTTATTACAAAAGGCATTTTTATAAGGTGGGGAGAATAGATTAACTTATAGCTGAGTTAGGTGCTGTAGTTTTATCCTTTCACCAAAGTTATCTCTGCTATTTCAGGCAATATTCCCACTCTGCCGGGGTAACCTAAAAAGCCAAAACCTCTGTTTACATACAGGTATTGCTTGCCTTCGTTATACAATCCTGCCCATTGTTTGTATATGTATTGCGATGGGCTCCATTTTAGCCATTTGTTTTCTATACCAAACTGCGCACCGTGCGTATGCCCGCTGAAGGTTAAATCGGTCTGGGGATATTCCTTTTGTACACGTGCTTCCCAACTGCTCGGGTCGTGGCTCAAAAGAATTTTGAAAGGAATTCCTTCCGTTCCTTTAAAGGCCACATCAAACTTGCCGTACTTAGCAAAGCGCCCACCACCCCAGTTTTCTACGCCTACAATAGCAATCTTTTCGCCATTGCGTTCTATAGTCCTGTTCTCGTTCAACAGTAAATCCCATCCCATATTTTTATGGATGGCAACAAAGTCTTTAAAGTTCTGTTCCTTTTCTTCCGGGGTATCCCACGTTACATAATCGCCATAATCATGGTTGCCGGTAATAGAAATTACTCCGTATTTAGCTTTCAGCTTGTCAAAGATGTGCATGAACGGTTCCATTTCGCTGCTCACATTATTTACCAGGTCACCGGTAAAAAAAATAAGGTCGGCATTCGCTGCATTTATCTTTTGAATTGCTTTTTCTATCGGCTCACTGCGCGTAAAACTTCCGGCATGAATATCAGATAGCTGAATAATCTTAAACCCGTTAAAGGCTTCGGGCAGGTTCGGAAACTTAATAGTTGTCTTTCTAAACTGATAATTGTAAGCGTTGGCAACTACACCATAAATGAGGGTTCCCGCAGGCACAGCAGCGGCAATTAAAGCAGCACGGCTCAAAAACTCACTTCTTGGTATTCCACCAGCTCTTACCGGTGCGGAAGAAAATTTAGAAGCTATAAAACGAAACAAACGCGTAACGTCTTCCGGAAATAAAAACAAGAGCACAATCAGTTTAGAAAAAAGAAAGACAACAAAAACTACCGCAAAATAGATGGATATACTTTTAGGTAAATACTTGTAAAGGAAAGGACGGTAAGAAATAAAGAGCAAAAACAGAACGGCAGAAAATCCCCAGTAAATCCATTTAGCGCGGTTGAGGTTCTCCGGTTGAAAAGCAGTGCGAACTGCTGTCCATCCGTAGTATTCAATAGCACCGTAAACAGAAAGTATAATCGAAAAGAAAGCAATTGATTGCAACATTCTTAAAACATTTTATTTATCACGAATAAGGCGGCAATTTATTTGAAATGCCGGTTAGTAATTGAGAAAATTAGCAAAGGAGTAAATGAACTAAGTAACTTGTTTTATGTTCGTTGCTTATCATCTATAACTTTACACCAATGCGCATTCTTTGGATATGCTTTATCTATTCACTTTTTATTATTCACTATTCCTGTGCTCAATCGCTGGTAGAACAAAAGAAGGAGTACACCCGTGCCGACACCTTGCGGGGCTCTTTGCGTCCAGAGCGCACTTGTTATGATGTTACTTTTTATGATTTGTATGTAAAGATTGATACTGCCGAAAAATCAATAACCGGCAGAAACAAAATTGTATTTAAAGCCACCGAAGCATTCAATACACTTCAACTTGATTTGTTTGACAGCATGAAGATTATCTCCATTGAAAGCTATGGAAGAGAACTGAGATACCGCAGAGAGTTTAATGCTGTTTTTGTAGAAATGATTGGTTGGTTAAAAGCAGGCAGTATGCATGAAATTACGGTGAACTATTACGGCAAACCAACCATTGCCAAACGCGCTCCTTGGGATGGCGGTTTTAGTTGGAGTTACGATAAGAACGGTAAGTCGTGGATTGCTGTTAGTTGCGAAGGAATGGGTGCCAGCAGCTGGTGGCCGTGTAAAGACTATTTAGGCGATGAACCGGACAGTATGCGAATTTCCTGCAATGTTCCCGAAGCTTTACGCTGTGTAGCAAACGGAAGGGAAGAAGCACCGGAAGAAAAGCATGATGGCACAACTACCTACAATTGGTTGGTTAGCTACCCCATCAACAACTATAATGTAACGCTAAATATTGGCGACTATGTTTCGTTCAGCGATACGTTTATTGCAGATGACAAAACCAAACTTGCCCTCGATTATTATGTAATGCGATACAATCTTGATAAAGCGCGTTTGCAGTTTATGCAGGTTAAGCCCATGTTGAAATGCTACGAAAAGTATCTTGGTAAATATCCATTTTGGAACGATGGCTATGCGTTGGTTGAAACCCCTTATTTAGGAATGGAACACCAGGGAGCAATTGCTTATGGCAACAAGTATTTAACCGGTTATTCCGGCACCGATTACTCGCGTATTGGCCTGGATTTCGATTACATTATTATTCATGAAAGCGGACATGAGTGGTGGGGCAACAGCGTAAGTTGCAGGGATATTGCCGATATGTGGATTCACGAAAGCTTTTGCACTTACACCGAATCTATTTATGTAGAATGTATGTTTGGAACAGACACAGCTATTAAATACATTAACGCACACAAAGCACGTATTGGCAATAAGAAACCTGTAGTGGGAGTTTATGGTGTAAACGAAGAAGGCGATGGCGATATGTATGCTAAAGGCGCGTTGTTTTTAAATACACTACGCAGTGTGGTGAATAACGATGTGCAATGGTGGGGTTTAATTAAGGGCATGAGCGACACGGCCTTTAAAATGCGTAATGTTAACTATGAAAACGTAGTGGCTTACTTTACAAAAAAGTCTGGCATTAATTTAAAGCCCGTGTTCGAGCAATACTTAAAACAAGCAAAGATTCCAGTGCTGGAGTATAAGTTGAAGAAAAAGAAGAAAGGAGAATTTGAATTGACTTATAGATGGATAACGGATGCAACTAATTTCAAGATGCCTTTTATTGTTTCTACAACAGAAAACACCAAACAGTTAATTGCTTGCACCAACGAGTTGCAAACCACTATTATTAAGTTAAAGAAAGAAGCAGACTTTAAAGTTCGGGATGATTTGGAATATATTGAATTAAAGAAATTATAAACTGAACTCCGAAAGGCGTTTAAACCCTTTCGGAGTTTTTAAAACAAAAGCATGTCGCACAAAATATCACTCATACATCTTGATGAAGACAAATTCGATATTCTTCAAAACAATAAAACCATTCGTATTGATGCAGCAGAAGAAAGCATATCTACCGGAGTTCGTCCTAAGGCGCTAATTCTTTCATCGCTGGCAGGTTGCACAGCTATTGATGTAGCTGACTTACTCCGCAAAATGCGCGTAGAGTTTTCTGACTTTAAGATTTATGCAGAAGGGGAACTTACAGAAGAGCATCCTAAGATTTACCACACTATCCATTTGAACTATTACATTAAGGTAAGCGAAGAAGACAAACCTAAAGTGGAGAAAGCCGTTAATCTTTCGCAAGAAAAATATTGCGGGGTTAGCGCTATGGTTAAAAAGTTTGCCGATTTGAAAGTGAAGATTGAGTATTTGTAATCACCATTCCTAATGTTGACAACGCTCAATCATTT
>CAMBIM010000037.1 GCA_945867505.1 Chitinophaga pinensis | reverse complement strand
AAACCATACGCGAAAGCGAACGTGATAGAGCCGAGAAAATTTATAGAGGAATATTGGCAGGTGAAAACAGCGAAACCGAGCAAGATTTTTCCGGTCGTTCCTTGAAGGTGCATCATATTCCTATACGTAATGAGAAGGGTGAAATTATTTACGGAATGGTAATGGTGTTTGATATCTCTGATTTAAAGCAAGTGCAAACCGAGTTGGAAAAACGCGCTACTCTTCTTCAACGTAGTAACGATGAACTGGAACGTTTTGCTTATGTAGCTTCGCACGATTTGCAAGGGCCTTTGCGCACTATTGCCAGTTACCTGCAACTGCTGGAAATGCGCTATAAAGATAAGTTAGATGATGAAGCTTTAGAGTTCATCCACTTTTCGGTGGCAGGTGCCAAGCGTATGCAAACGATTATCCTGGATTTACTGAACTACTCGCGCATTTCTTCTGCTCCCAAACCTTTTGTAAAAACCGATTTAAACCAGGTGCTTACCGATGTCATCCGCAGTTTAGATAGTACCATTAAAGCAAGCCATGCTAAAGTTATAATTCCTGATTTGCCGGTTATTAGTGCCGAACCTAATCAACTGTATCAGTTGTTTTTGAATTTGGTAGACAACGGGATGAAGTTTGTGAAAGACAAGCACCCACTTATTACTGTTTCTGTTACCGAACATCAAGATGAATATGAGTTTGGTATAACAGACAATGGCATTGGAATTAAACCCGAGTTTAAAGAGAAAGTATTTCAGATTTTTCAGCGATTACACAATGTAGCAGATTACCCGGGCACCGGTGTTGGTTTAGCCATCTGCAAAAAAATTGTAACCCTGCATGGCGGGCGCATTTGGTTCGATTCAGAATCCGATAAAGGAACTACTTTCCGGTTTACTATCCGTAAGCATTTAGAGAATGAATAATGAATTAAAATAAGAAAGGCTGCCTTTGGTGGGCAGCCCTCTCTTTGTTGGTGTGTCGAGTATTCTAATCCTGTTCTTCGTAGTTGTCATCATAAGAAGCATTCGGGTCATCCTGAAATGCGGTAATATCAAAATCGCTACGTCTGCTAAATTCTTCTTGCTTTAGTTTAACACAGTTCAATCTATCTAAACGAAATGAGCGATAATCGTTTCTCAATCTGCACCAACCAACCAAATGGCGTTTGCGGTCTTTGTAAACAATTGCCATTGGCTCTATTTCGCGTATAGAAATTCCTTTTTGGTTACTGTCGTATTCAATCACCGCTACTTTGGTGTTGTCTATACCGTTGTTTACAGTGCTTAATAAATTTGGTGAATAGTGCATCTGCTTATTTTGCGCAGCACTCTTAGGGTAATTCGAAATTCCAATCATGGGTTGATTTTTTGAGCAGACGAATCTATGTTTTAAACTTACCGAAACAAATATTTTACAATAAAATATTTCGCGTAGTTTCCGCTCAAAGGCACAACAGCAAAGGGTTTAGGAAACTATTGTATACTATAGAGTTTCCTGTGTTATAACAGTAGTATGCTTCTTCCTATGATAACGATTGCTCGAGCATTGCGATTTTCGAAAGCGCATCATCGCGCTTTTTCCTTTCGTTTTCAAGAACATTTACCGGTGCGGAGGCAACAAATTTTTCGTTTGAAAGCTTTTTATCTACCGAAGCTAAAAAGCCTTTAGTGTATTCTAACTCTTTTAAAAGCTTTTCGCGCTCTTCGCCTTCATTAGCTACCTCACCTGTGATGATGAAAAACTTATAGCCTTTAGAAATAAAAGTTTTTGAACCGGTTACGTCTTCATTCACGTTCTCTAACTTACCAAGTCGAGCAAGCTTGATGATCTTTTCATTGAATGAATTGAAGATAATATTATCGCTACCGTTATAGAATGCATCAACAGTTTCAGTATTCTTCTTGCCGGCTTTAGCGCGTATCTCGCGGATGTTGGTGATAATTTCAAAAGTGAGTTCTGCTTGTGCAATCAATCCATCATTTACACCTCCTGCTTTAGGATATTCGGCTACACAAATACTAGCGCCTTCAATTCTATCGTTCAACAAGTGCCAGATTTCTTCGGTAATAAAAGGCATGATTGGGTGGAGCAATTTCAACAGAGTTTCAAACAACGCTACCGTTTTATCATAGGTGTATTTGTCAATTGGCTTTTGATAATCGGGTTTAATCAACTCTAAATACCACGAACAGAAATCATCCCAAATCAATTTATACAAAGTCATCAAGGCTTCACTTAAGCGGTAATTGGTGTAAGACAAATCAAGCTCCGTAATGGTTTTGTTGATTTTAGTTTCGAGCCATTCGATAGCAACTTTATTATCTGCATTTTCGCCTTCGTATACTTCCCAGCCTTTCAATAAGCGCAAAGCGTTCCAAAGTTTGTTGCTGAAGTTTCTGCCTTGTTCGCAAAGCTTTTCATCAAACAGAATATCGTTACCTGCCGGGGAACACAGTAGCATTCCTAAACGAACACCATCAGCACCATGCTTTTCAATTAAATCCAACGGGTCAGGAGAATTACCAAGTTGCTTGCTCATTTTTCTTCTGAGTTTATCTCGCACTATACCGGTGTAGTAAACATTCTTAAACGGCTTTTCGCCACGCCATTCGTAGCCCGCCATTATCATACGCATTACCCAGAAGAACATAATTTCGGGTGCGGTAACTAAATCGTTGGTTGGGTAGTAGTAGTTAATGTCTTTATTGTTCGGATTCTCAAATCCATCAAAAACAGAAATGGGCCACAACCATGAAGAGAACCATGTATCAAGCACATCCTCATCTTGTTTAAGGCTACCTTTTGCCAACTGCTTACTGCCAACTGACGACTGGCTCAATGCTTCTGCTTCTGTTCTTGCAACAGCTACCAAATTACCTTGCTCATCATACCAAGCAGGTATGCGTTGACCCCACCAAAGCTGACGGCTGATACACCAATCGCGCACATTATCTATCCAATGCTTATAAGTGTTCTTTAGTTTTTCGGGATAGAAATGAATGTCATCATTCATTACATCGTTCAACACCTGCGGGTTCTTTTCGAAGAACTTCTTCATATCTACAAACCATTGCAAACTCAAGCGCGGTTCTATAATGGCATTCGTTCTTTCGCTTCTTCCTACTTTGTTCATGTAGTCCTGTTTCTTTAGCAACAAACCATCGGCTTCTAATTGTTCAGCTGCTAACTTTCGCGCCTTAAAGCGGTCTGTGCCAACAAATACTTGTGCGGCTTCGGAAATGGTACCGTCTTCGTTAAAACAATCAATTACCGGTAGGTTGTATTTCTTTCCAATCTCGTAATCGTTTACGTCATGGGCGGGTGTAATCTTCAATGCACCGGTTCCGAATTCAATATCTACGTAGTCATCGGTTATTACGGGAACTTCACGGTTTACCAACGGAACAATAACCGTTTTGCCCACAAGGCTTTTATAACGTTCATCATTCGGGTTTACGCATACTGCCACATCGCCCATAATAGTTTCGGGGCGAACAGTAGCTACGGTAATAAACTCATCGCTATCTTTTATCATATACTTAATAAAGTAAAGCTGGCTGTTCTCTTCGCTGTGTAATACTTCTTCGTTACTCAAAGTTGTTTTTGCCGAAGGGTCCCAGTTAACCATGCGCAGACCGCGATAGATTAAACCTTTTTTATACAGGTCGATGAATACTTCTATTACCGCTTCGCTCAACTTCTCCTCCATCGTAAAGCGGGTGCGTTGCCAATCGCAACTTGCACCTAGCTTCTTCAATTGCTCAAGGATTATGCCTCCGTATTTCTCTTTCCACTCCCAGGCATATTTCAAAAACTCATCGCGGCTCAGGTCGCTTTTCTTGATGCCGCGCTCGCGAAGCATGTGTACTACCTTAGCTTCGGTAGCAATACTGGCATGGTCGGTTCCCGGAACCCAACAGGCGTTCTTTCCTTCCATACGCGCTTTGCGTACCAGAATATCCTGAATGGTATTGTTGAGCATGTGCCCCATGTGCAAGACCCCTGTTACATTAGGCGGTGGTATTACAATAGTAAACGGCTCGCGGCCATCCGGTTCGCTGTGAAACAGATTAAGGTCGAGCCAGTACTTATACCACTTATCTTCGGTTAGCTTGGGGTCGTATTTGGTAGGTAGTTCCATATTTTGAGTTGAAAGTTGACGGTTAATACAAATTCAATGTGCGCTAAAATAAAAAGCCGTTTGTAATAGCCACGAATTGCACGAATTAACTCTCACTATTGGATTTCATTCATTCAAATTAATGTAATTAGTGGCTGTATTTAATTCTCTTCTATTTTAGCACCATGAACACCACCGAATCTACTTCGCTGTATAACCATTTAGAAAAGATGAGCACCACTGAATTGCTCACCAACATAAATAAAGAAGATGCTAAGGTGCATATGGCTATTGAAAAGGTAATACCTCAGATAGAAAAACTGGTAGATGCTATTGCCGATAAAATGTTGAGCGGGGGCAGACTGTTTTACATTGGTGCAGGCACCAGCGGCAGACTGGGCATTGTAGATGCCAGTGAATGTCCGCCTACTTATGGCGTGCCGCAGGGCTTGGTAATTGGCATAATTGCCGGAGGCGATGGCGCTATCCGCAAAGCCATAGAGTTTGCCGAAGACGATAAAGAGCAGGGCTTTAAAGATTTACAAGAGCATAACATTACCGATAAAGATGTAGTACTCGGCATTGCCGCCAGCGGGCGCACGCCTTATGTAATTGGTGCGCTGCAAAAGTGCCGTGAGCAAAACATTGTTACCGGCTGCATAGTTTGCAATGCGGGCAGCGCGGTGGCTGAACAAGCTGACCATGCCGTTGAGGTAATTACCGGTGCCGAGTTTGTAACCGGCAGCACCCGCATGAAAGCCGGCACGGCACAAAAGCTGGTGCTGAACATGATTAGCACTGCCGTAATGATTAAACTGGGAAGGGTAGAAGACAACAAAATGGTGAACATGCAGTTGAGCAACGATAAACTGATTGACCGCGGCACTAAAATGGTAATGGAAGCCACCGGCTTAGATTATGCGGCAAGTAATCACTTGCTTTTAGAGGAAGGTAGCGTGAAGAAGGCAGTGGAGAGAGTTGTGCGTGAAAAATGACAATTCTGTGACACGGAAATTTTGGCCAGAAAGGTAAGTAGGGTATTTTAGCATAATAATGCTTGTAATTAAGAGATTAGCTACAGTTCAACAATGCTCTTCGTACTCGTACGAAGGGCATCACAAAAGTTCAGCATAGTCTTTGTACTCGTACGAAGGGCATTACAAAAGTTTAGCATAGGCTTCGTACTCGTACTAAGGTTATTACAAATGTTCAGCGTAGGCTTTGTACTAGTACGAGTGGATATGCTACACAAAAATTTTCCATTTCTTTAAGAAATGGAACGTCTTACTAAAGCAAACAGTCATGTTGCTTACAACTTCCCGTTCGCCTTTTTCCAATCCAACTCTGCCAAAAGAAAAACATAGAGCGATTGCAGGTAATTAAACTCTGTTTCTTTCAAGGTATTCTCCGCATCCAATACTTCTTGATAAGTAGCTACCGAATTGACGTAGCGCACGTTTACATCCTTCACCACCTCTTCCGCAAGAGTAACGTTGTCTTTAATTAGTTGCAGATTGGTAGAGGCATTGGCATAGTTAACCAACGAAGTTTGCAATTGATAATTGATAGTGTTGCGGATGGTGGCAAGATTGTTTTCGTTTTTTCGAATAACCAACTTCTGTTGGTTGGCCACCGACACCTTTTGCAAGCCATCGAAAATAGGAACGGTCAATTTTAAGCCGATGAAGGAAGTCCAGAACCATTTATCTTTGGTAAAGATGTTCTTGTTATCTATTCCCTGCCCACCAATATATCCGTAGCCGTTCAGCGAAGGCACATAAAGCATATTTGTTTTTTGCAGTTGCAGTTTGTTCAGCGTTTGGTTCATGGTTTCGGTTTTCAGTTCCAAACGGCTAAGTTCTGCTCCTTTAAAATCGGGATATTCGGGTAGTGAAGCGGTCTTGATATCTACGGGCAGTGCATCGCTTAATTCTAATTGTCCATCGATAGGCAAACCTATCAACTGACCTAAGTTTACTTTAGAGGTCTTTACCGAATCTTGCGAAATCTTCAACTGATATTTAGCGTTAGATAGGTTCAGAAACGAACGGTTCATCTCGCTCTTTAAGGCATTTTGATTATCGTATTTTACTTTGGTATCGTCATACGCTTTTTGAAAACGCTCTACACTTTTCTGCGCTTTCTTCACGCGCTCTGCATTCAACAAAGCCAAATAGTAAGCGCGCGAAACACTAATTTTTAAATCAACTGTAGCCTGTTGCAACTGCAAAGCAGAAAGCACCTTCTGTTGTTTCGAATATTTCATATCGGTAATGCTGGCCATGTCCAACACCGGTTGGTTTAAATCTACTCCGGCAATTACCGAATACTTGGTGCCTTGCTGAATAGTGCGTTGTTCATTTACTCCAGTAACTGGGTTAGGAAACTCCAACGCAATTTGCCCCAGCTTTAAGTTATCGCGAAAGTCAACGTTGCCGTTTAGTTTAGGCAAGTACTTAGCCGTTGATTCTAACTGCTTGGCTGAAACTATCTGCTGGTCAACTTTATAATTTTGAAAAGCCGGTTGGTTCTGCATAGCGTAATCAATGGCTTCTGCCAAACTCATTTTAAAGCTTTGCTCGGCAGATGCTGAAATACATAAAAGCAGTAGCACGGGTGCAATCAATTTCTTCATACGTTGATTTATTTAAACACAAAGAACCGAATTCATTTTCTTACATAAAACCTGTTTTAGCCGAACCGTTGAAAATACATATTCAAACGTTGTTCAACTTCTGAACACCGAAGCCGGTTCTACTTTTACTATCCGCCTGATGGCCGCTATTACCCCTATCATAGAAATAACCAGTGTAATCACGGCAAAGCCTATATACATACCAATACTATAACTGAACATAATACCCGCCTTGGCAATGCCCAGTTTAAAACCATACATCAGGATTACGCCAATTACATAACCTACAATGGCAAAGATGGTGGCCTGCGTTAAAATTAAATTGCGCACAAAAGCATTGGTGGCACCAATGGCTTTTAGGGTGGCATAATCTTTTAACCTATCGGTAGCGGCCGAATAAAGAGTTAAACCAATAATTATGCTGCCGGCTATAATAGCAAATACGATAAGCGTGCCTACCGAAGTGGCAATACCACTGGAGCCAAGAATAGTGCTGACGGTAGCGGCACTGAAATCTTTCTTCGTCCACGACTTAACACCAAACATATTGTCATCAATCATTTTGGTAATCTGTTTGGTATCCGCACCGGGCTTTACCTTTACCAGAAGGGCGCTCACTTTATCGCGCGGAAACTTGCTGTAGTATCGCGCGCGGTCAATGGTGGTAAAAACAAACGAAGCGCCAAAACCCCTTGCTCCATTGGTTTGTAAAGTAACCTTAGCCAGTTTACCTCCAATTTCAAACTGCGTTCCCATTTGCGCACCGCCTAAAAGCTTTTTATCAAATACATCAGTAGTTACGGCATTATCAAACAATAAATTATCTGTAGTGCCACCGCTTATCTTCCAGGGACCGCCCACAAACGAAGGCGCCTGTGACCCCACCAACGTTATGCCTCCTGACTTTCCATCGTTAAACTTAGCCGATGAACCGGCTATAACCAAAGGATACACATGGTCAATACCGGGCAGGGCTTCTATCTGCCGCTGGTAACGCGCATCTATTTGCGCCATGGCGGCTACATTGGTGGTGCGGTTATCTACCACCCAAATATCGGTATCGATATTATCTACCAGGCTTGACATCATACCCGTAAGGAAAAGAAATATGCCTGTTTGCTGTCCAATAAGAAATATAGAAATAACCACCCCGAACAAAGCACCAATGCTTTTAGGTTTATCATAAAGTATGAATCTTATGGCGGTCTTAAACATCTTAGTTGCTGTTTACTAAATCAATTACTGCTTCTACTCTGGAGTTAATCAGTAGAGAAGAATTACCCGATAAGAGTATTCTCACTTCGCGCACCCGTCTGTCTTCCATATTCGAACTGTCATCGCTAAACAGCGATTTCTTTTTAAGATATGGGCTAAGGTAAACCACTACACCATCTGCCAGTTTATCATCAGTACCCTGTGTGCGGATGGTGGCCTTTTGCCCTATCTTTAGATTGTTTACCCATAGTTCATCTACCTCGCACAACACTGTCAATGCAGAATTAGGGGCGAAATCGAACAGCGGCTTTTCGGTAGTGGCAGCACTGCCTTCCGTTAGGTCCATGGTCAGCACTATCCCATCCGATGGGGCTTTTACTTTTCTGCGCTCTACATCCACGGCAGTTACTTTAGCATCGGCATTAATTTCAATCAGTTTGCTTTCTGCACTTTGCAGGGCAGCATTCAGTCGGTCAATGTCTTTAGCTGCCTGGTCGTAATCGGCTTTAGCATTGTCGGCATTCTGTTTGGTTTCTGCACCCTGCTCAAATATTTTCTGCAAGCGCTCGTACTTCGTCTTCAGGTTTTCGCTTTTTATTTTGGCGGATGTAAGCTGTGCCTGTATGTTTTTAATCTCGGCATTTTGTGTGGCAACCTTAGAGTTAATTTGAGTCAGTTTGGCATCTTCATAATCGTGACTGAACTCTACCAATAGCTGTCCCTTCTTTACACTGTCACCCGCCTGCACATATAGTTTCTTTACCAATCCGTTTACCTCGCTGCCAATGGCAGTAACTTTTACTTCCGGCTCCACTCTGCCAATGGCAATAATGCGCACCGGTTCTACTTTAACGGGTTCAGCCGCGGGCTTCTCCTCTTTAGTTTTGCAACCGGCCGACCATATAAGCACTAATAAAATAGCGAATAGTTTCTTCATGTTTTTATTTCGTTTGTCAAATTCTTTAAATATTCACTCTGCGATACCTCCAGCGCACCACCGTTTTGCACCTCTACCACGCGCGTGGCATAAGGCACTAAGCGTTGGTCGTGGGTAACTACAATTACTCCTTTTCCCTGCTTGGCTAAATCCTGTAACTGCTTCATCACCACACCTACTGATTTTACATCCAGCGATGCAGTGGGCTCATCGCAAAGCAACATAGGTGGGTCAGATACTAAGGCGCGCGCAATGGACACACGTTGTTGCTCGCCACCCGATAACATTTTGGGTAAAGATTTTAAACGGTGGGTCATGCCCAGCAAATCAAGGGCTTTCATTACCCGCGGCAAAGCATCTTTCTTAGATACGCCTTGTAAGGTTAATGGCAACATCACATTCTCTTCCACATTCAGCGGAGCTATCAGGTTAAAACTCTGAAACACAAAGCCCATGTTATTCAACCGGACGTTGGCCATTTCTTTATCGCTAAGGTTGTTGGTATAAGTACCGTTAATCCAAACCTTACCATGCGATGGATAAATAACACAACCAAGAAGAGAGAGCAAGGTTGTTTTGCCCGAACCGGAAGGGCCGATAATAAGAATGAGCTCGCCCTTGTTTACTTTAAAGTCGGTAGGCTGCAAAGCCACCACCTCGGTATCTCCGCTTTTATAAACTTTTCCTGCGCCTTCCAGCCTTGCAATTTCCATTGGGGGTAAAGAGAACTAAATAACTGCGAATAGACAAAATACTTTGGCGCTGTGGAGATGATATTAAATATACCGTGTTGAATATAATTTCCTTTTTACTTTCGAATCACTATGCAAAAAGAAGCCATCAGTGTTTTCGATATTTTTAAAATAGGAGTTGGGCCTTCCAGTTCGCACACGCTTGGTCCGTGGCGCGCAGCAGAACGTTTTTTGAAGGAGATAAATCTAGCTGATGTTGTCTCTATAGAAGTTAAACTTTATGGTTCGCTGGCTAAAACAGGTAAAGGTCACGGTACCGATATTGCCGTAATACTTGGGCTGAATGGCGAAGACCCGGTTACGTTTGATACTACTATTCTTACTCAAACTATTGATGCTATCAAAACAGAGAGAAAGATTAAGCTGGCAGGCAAAGCAGAAATTGTATTTGATGCCGAAGTTGATATTGTTTTCTTGAAGAAAGAATCATTGCCCTTTCACCCTAATGCGTTGAAGTTTATTGCCACGTTTAAAGATGGTTCGGTAAAAGAAGAAACCTACTATTCTATTGGCGGTGGTTTTGTGGCTAAGGAAGGCGAAAGCAGTTCTAAAGCCCAAAGTGTTTCGCTTAAATACGATGTGCACGATGCCGATGAGTTATTACAAAACTGTATGCGCGCGGGTTTAAGTGTTTCGCAATTGGTAATGGAGAACGAAAAGATTTGGCGCAGCGAAGATGACACTCGCCAAGGTATTTTGAATTTAAAGAACGTCATGTTCGATTGCATTTATCGAGGCTGCTACAGCGAAGAAAGGACCTTGCCTGGTGGTTTAAATGTAGCCAGGCGCGCAGCAAAGATGAACAAGTTGCTGCTCAAAAATATTCCTTACCACAGTTTTGATGAATGGATAGCTGCTATAAAAAACACTGACCGTTCGTTCACTAATACCATGAACTGGATTAGCTGTTTTGCTTTAGCCGTTAATGAAGAGAATGCTTCGTTTGGGCGAGTAGTTACTGCACCAACTAATGGTGCTGCCGGTGTTATTCCGGCTGTGTTGTTATACTATCATTTGTTTGCGAGTGGCACAGAAGATGAAAACATCATTCAGTTTATTCTCACCGCTGCTGAGTTGGGCAGCCTGTTTAAAAAAGGCTCTACCATCAGCGCGGCCATGGGTGGTTGCCAGGCAGAGATTGGAGTATCGAGTGCCATGGCTGCCGGTGCGCTGACGGAATGTTTGGGTGGTAACCCCGCGCAGGTAATGCAAGCGGCAGAGATTGCTATGGAGCATCACCTAGGCATGACCTGCGACCCTATTGGCGGCCTTGTGCAAATACCTTGTATTGAACGCAACACTATGGGTGCTATTAAAGCCATTACCGCCTCGCAACTTGCGCTGCAAAGCGATTCGGATTTAATGAAAGTATCGCTTGATACTGTTATAAAAACTATGTGGGATACCGCTAAGGACATGAACAGCAAATACAAAGAAACAGCCGATGGCGGGCTGGCAACCAACATACCTATTAACCTGCCGGAGTGTTAAAGCATTTTCACCGGTTTTCTTAAACATCAACAAGGTCTTTATTTATTTATACTTGCTGCCATGAAAGCCGCTTTTCTTTTTTGGTTATTACTTGTTGCCAGTTTTGTTTCGGCACAAACCGATACCTCGGTTTTTAAAACCATTAAAAAGATACAGGAACAGGATTATGTTTTTACTGTGCCCGATAGTTGGATATCTTATTTGCAACAACAAAACGGACCACAACTTCAAAAATTAGAGTTTACAGATATTGCTTTACCGCATTTGGTAAACGATGCACCGCTTACGGCTATTTGTTTGCTTCGTAAAATTAATTGCGACAGTATGCGCGCAGCACAAGAGTTTGTTGTTACCGAATTTTCTTCCTATCCCGATCGTATTACCCCGATCGGTCAGGATTATAAGCGCGATACGCTGAATATTGCCAGTGGAGAGCAGGCTATTCTTTATCACACGCATTACCTGCGCAGAAACAAAGCGTATAATTTTACCCGTTACGATATGGTGGTGTATTCCATAAAACGCAAAGCGGCTTACTGGTTTACCGCTACTTATCGATACAAAGACCCTACATACAAAACTGAAGAAGACTATAAATTAAAGCAATATGCACTACGGGTTTTTAAAACCTTGCAGTTGCAGTAAGGCTGTTTCTTCCCTCTCCTTAATAGAGGGAAAGAGGGTGAGGTGACAAACCTTTACATCAAATTCCGCGTCTTTACCATATTATTATATTTACGCGCTTATGAAAAACAGAGTTTTATTCCCTTTTTTAATTATTGTTTTATCCCTATCTGCTACTGCGCAAATGCGGGTGAAGAATCCGAACTTCAAGACTTTCTCAACAGATAAGAAAGAAGTAACCCAAACCTTGGCAAAACAATCGTCCGCTACAGCCCAAAAGCATCCGGAATACGGTATTGTTCCTTATAACACGCAATGCGATAATTGCATTGAAATAATTAATGAGCGCACTATTGATAGCCGTCAATTTACCGATAAGGATAACTATAAACATACCTACTCCCAAAAATCATACTTCCCTTTGCACTATAAGAAAAGCGAAACCGATGTATGGCACACCATTGACCAACGACTTCGCCCAACAATAGATAAAAATGTGTTTACCGCCAACAATCAACCGGTAGCAATCAAGTGCGATTTGAATGCAAAATCAACATCACTAAATATTAGAGGCTTTGAGTTTGAGTTCAACAAAAACCTTTCTATTTACTTTTTTGACGACAACACCGTTTATACCAAAGCTGAACAAGGCAATTACAATAACTACACAATTGGGGAAGAAGGATTGTTGGTTAAGAACATTTGGTCGGGTATTAACATGGAGCAGATTTTTTCGCAAGGGCAGATAAAAACCAACTACATTATTAATGCGCCTCTTCAACTTCCGATTAACAAAGGCTATATGGTTATTGAAGACCATTTTACCTTACCTGACGGTTATACCTTTCAGAAAACAGCTGCTATTGCAGGGTTAAATGAAAAGGAATACAGAGGCGATTACCAACTGAAAAACGAAAAAGGTGAAACGCTAGTGATATACGAAGAGCCTATCTACTTAGACGCATTGGCCTTTGGGATGCACGGTTCGTATGAGTTGATAAAAAACGGCAATGACTATACCTTGCAAACCTTAATTCCCTTAGCTTGGCTCAGCAAAAAAGACCTTACCTATCCTCTAACTATTGACCCTACTGTTTACGGTGCTACTAAAATTGGTGACTTTACTTCCAGTGGTTCCCCATCGGCAAGTATGGGTTTTACCTCGGTGGCATTAGGTGCTGCAGACTACCACATGTCGGTAACAGTACCCGGTAAAAGCAGATTGACTAATGCCTACGTAGATGTAGAATACTCGCTTACCTACGATAATATGTGCGGCACCCCTCCACTTCCTCCTCCTTACTGCACCTTTAGTCAGGTAACTATGGAGGTGCAATGCGATGCATGTGTTACCACCACCGGTAAATTATCATGCAACCCTGCACAAGCACCCTTTACGGGAACTTGCACTACAGATTCTAACTTAGTTTCGCAGGCCAGGGCATTGCTTATTAATAATTTCGTTCCTGACTTTCTTAACAAGAATGGTTGCTACCCACCACAATGCCCTTCTTACAATATTCCGTTTACCTTACTTAATCAGGATTCTATTTGTGGTGATGTTCGCGGTTATTTGTGTGCCCGTGGCAACATGTGGCGTATGACCATTGAAGCCTGTACGGTAGAAGGCTTTATTGCCCAAGACAAAACACAGGTTTGTGCCGGGGAGCCGGTAACGTTTACCGCTAATCCAAATTGCGGGGTGCCGCCTTACAGTTTTAAATGGTCACAGGATGCAGGCAATACTTTTGACTCTATTTTTAATACTCCAACTTTTACGATTAATCCGCAGGCTGACATTAATATGGGTTGCACTATTGTAGATGCCTGTGGCAGCATTTGGCAGACCAACGATTTATCCGTTACCGTTATTCCATCCCCACCGGCAAATGCCGGTTCAACTTTACCCCTTTGCGAAGGCGGTTCGGTACAGTTAGGTGGCTCGCCTACTACTAATGCAGGTAACGCTATTTTATGGACGGGAGAGAACGCTACTGTATCGGGTTGGTTAAGCAATAATCAAACCCCGAACCCGGTAGTTACTATACCGGCAGGCACGGTTGATACTTTTTATTATGTAGTTAGAGTGACTAACTCATCATGCTTTAGAACCGATACGGTTTATGTATCTTCTTTAGCCAATCCGGTAGCGGTAATTGATACTAACGGAGCCACAAATATTTGCGCTAACCAAAATGTAAATATTGCCGTGGTAGGCAGCTTTGCTTCATACTTATGGAACACCGGAAGCACCGCCTCCTCTATCAACGTAAATCAAGCAGGAGGATATGTGTTAACCGTTACCGATGCCAATAATTGCACGGCAGCAAGTAATACCATTACCGTTTCGTCTATTGCCTTGCCTACGTTAAATGTATTTCCGGATACACTGATTGTATTTGGCGATAGTGTGATGCTCTACACTGACCTCAACTTAAACTCATCTGTAGTTGATTCGTTTATGTGGTCGCCTAACGCCAACATTTCGTGTATCTATTGCGCCAATCCTTATGCCTCACCAACTAACGACCAATACTACAGCGTAGTAGTTCATGCCGGTGGCTGCACGGTTTCCGATTCGGCTCTGGTAAGAGTTATTCTGCCTAACAACTTCTTTATCCCCAACGCTTTTACGCCTAATGGTGATGGCAATAACGATAACTTCTACATTCAGTCGCAAGGCGGGGTGAAGGTTGTTTTGTTTCAGGTGTTTAATCGAATTGGCGAGAAGGTGCATGAAGGCAGCTACCCTTGGGATGGCACTTACAAGAATAAACCTGCACCGGCCGGAGTTTACGTTTATATTTTCAAGATTGGCTTATATGGCGATAGCTATGCGCTATTCCGCAAAGGAAGTGTGACGATGATTCGGTAGTTTTGTTAATGAACGCTTATCCGAATATCCTTATTACGCAGGAAATGATTGATGAGGCCAACCGGTTAATTCCGCAAACTAAAGTGGAACGCACCGTGGCTTCTAAAATTGATACGCTTACCGGTCACCTGGGCGAGTTTGCTTTTGCCCAGTTTATGTTTAACGATTGGCGCAAAAACTTTGTAGGCCGAAACAAAGGCGAAAGCGACTTTGGCGATTTTGAAATAAAGACTTCGGCTTTTCCATTTAACCAAAAGCTAAACCTGCTGGTGCGCGAAGATTATGCGCGTAAGCGCAAACCTAAATTCTACGTGCAGATAATTATTGATGTAGCCAGCCACCTTGCTGATGCTATACCTGCAAATACCCGCGCTTATTTATGCGGTTACGCTACCTGCGGGGATGTAGATACTGCACCATTAAAAGATTTTGGAAGCAAGCTAAGCGATAAGGGAGGCTACCGGTGCCACTATATCTCTATCAAAAACTTAAAACCGGTGGAGGAGTTAAAAGCTATGGGCAAGTAGTAATAGCATTAAATACTTCCTTTGCCCGCAAATGCGGTTTTTAAAATCAATTTCAATTCTCTGTTTATTCCTTCCTATTTATTCCTGTAATTCGCCAGCTACTATGACACACGCTTACACTAACCAACTGATAAACGAAACAAGCCCTTACCTTTTGCAACATGCGCATAACCCTGTGGACTGGTGCGCGTGGAATGAAGACAGCTGGAAACGCGCCAAAGCAGAAAATAAGTTGGTGATAATTTCTATCGGTTACTCCGCTTGCCACTGGTGCCATGTAATGGAGCATGAAAGCTTTGAAGATGCAGCAGTGGCCAAGTTGATGAACGAACACTTCATCTGCATTAAAGTTGATAGAGAAGAACGGCCGGATGTAGACCAGATTTACATGGATGCCGTACAGCTAATAACCGGGCGAGGCGGCTGGCCTTTGAATGCTATTGCTCTGCCCGATGGAAGACCGGTGTATGCAGGTACTTATTTCCCTACCGAGAACTGGAAACAGGTATTGAATTACTTTGTTGACTATTGGCAAAACCACCGTGAGGAAGCCCTGCAACGGGCGGAGGAAATTACCAAGGGGATTAAGCAGATGGACACCGTTGGACAACGGACAACAGACAACGGGCAACTGTTGAACGACAGAGCTGCCATCTTTACCACGTTTGATACCGTTTGGGATTATGAAAAAGGGGGAAGACGCGGAGCACCAAAGTTCCCGATGCCGGTTAATATGCAATACCTGCTGCGTAATTATTTCTATACCAAGAATGAAAAGGCCCTGCAAGCGGTAACGGTTACTTTAGATAATATGATGAATGGTGGCATATACGACCAGGCGGGTGGCGGTTTTGCGCGGTATAGTGTAGATGATGAATGGACCGTTCCGCACTTTGAAAAAATGCTTTACGATAATGCGCAGCTGGTTTCGCTTTATGCAGAGGCCTATCAAATAACCAAGGATGAACGCTATAAAGAAACTGTTTACGAAACTTTAGAGTTTGTAGAACGCGAGTTGAGCGATAAAAACGGTGGCTTCTACTCTGCGCTGGATGCCGACAGTGAAGGCGAAGAAGGCAAATACTATGTGTGGACGTATGAAGAACTGCAAAAGATTATTGGAAAGGACTTTGATGAGTTCTGCAAGGTTTATGAAGTAAGTGAACACGGAAACTTTGAAGAGAAGAACAATCTTACCAGAAATTCAAAATTCAAAATTCAAAATTCAAAATTAACGGAGTGGCGAAAGTTGCTAATGGTAGAACGTGCCAAGCGTATTCGTCCGCTGTTAGATGATAAGGTGTTAACAAGTTGGAATGCGCTGATGCTGAAAGGCTATATAGATGCCTATAAAGCATTTGGCGAAGAAAAGTTTCTGCAACGCGCACTGAAGTGCGCAGCTTTTCTTAAAACAAAAATGGTGCAGCCCGATTACAGCATCATGCGCAATTACAAGAATGGCAGAGTAACCATTAACGGATTTTTAGATGATTACAGTTTTACCTGCGAGGCTTTTCTGGCTTTGTATGAGATAACGTTTGATGAGCAATGGCTAACGCTGACCAAACAAATTACCGACCATGTGATACAGCATTTCTGCAACGCAAACACCGGTATGTTCTTTTACACCAGCATTAGCGATGAGCCACTGATAGCGCGCAAAACCGAAATGACAGATAATGTAATTCCGGCTTCTAACAGTAGTATGGCTAAGGTTTTGTTTGCGTTAGGAATCATATATGATTACAAAGATTACACAGAAAAGAGTAAGCGCGCCCTGCAAAACATGCAGGATAATATAGTGGGCTATCCATCCTACTATGCCAATTGGGCTCAACTGCTGGATGGCTTTACCAATCCGCCATACGAGGTGGCGATAGTGGGAGAGAAGGCTTTGGCACTAAAAGTGGAATTGAGTAAACAGTTTTTACCTAACTGTGTTTTTGTGGGCAGCACCGGTGTTGCTTCTTTACCATTATTACAAGACAAAC
>CAMBIM010000036.1 GCA_945867505.1 Chitinophaga pinensis | reverse complement strand
CGGAAGCTCCGGGCAATGATGTTTTAGCTATTCGCGAGTTGACGGTTCAATCGCCTTCGGGCAAATTATTTTCTTCTGAGCCCGTGGAAATAAAATTTCTCATTGATAAAAAGAAAAGCGGAGTGCAGATTGGCGCGTTCTTTTTCCTCGAAGATGTTTTTTACCAGCCGGTAATGGTGGGTCACTTTTTAAACAACTCGGGCGCGCAGCATTTTGGCAAAGAGTTGAAAAACCAAACCGGTTTAATAGAAATCAAATCAACTATTCCCGCAAACTTCCTGGTGCCCGGCAAATATTTTTTCCTCGTTCGTTTTGGCATGGAAGAAAATGAATGGCATACTACTTCAAGCGAAGCGTTTCGGTTCTCCGAAAAAATGAGTTTCACTATTCATGCAAAACCCGACTACGTAGATTTTGTTGGCGACATCAGCAAAGGCTCGGTGCGCCCGCCTTTGGATTGGTCAATTCATAAAGTGAGGTGAAAACCCTTATACACCGCACCCTGCCTTTTGCATCAGCGAAACGGCATAGACGGTAGGGCTGAACTGCTGCCAACGGGTGCGCTGAATCAAGCCGCGCTTTTTTAGCGAGCGGATATATTTTGCCAAACCATATTTTGAAAGTTTAGTCAGTTTCCGCAACGTGGCAGAGTCGCCCTCACCTTTGCTATAGAAATGAATAACGATTCGCGTGGCATTGTCAATAGCATCGCTGCGCACTTTATTAAATCCGGCAGGCTTCATTATTCGGGCAAGCTTGCTCACATTCATATCGCTGAGTGGCATAGTTTCGGGGAGTGGGTTGACTGCTGAAGAGAAGCATCCGCATTTTCCGCAATGCCTCTTGTAACGTTACGAGAAGCATCAGCGTTTTCTGCAAAGGCACTTGTACCGTTACGGGAGGCATACTCTGTTTCTGCAAAGGCACTTGTAACATTACGAGACGCATACTCACTTCTTGCAAAGGTAATTGTATTGTTTTTAGAAGCATTGTTACTTTCTGCAAGTGCAATTCTATCGTTCAGAACATCGTTGTGGTTCAATAGAACGCTAATAATCTTGTTTAAACGAGCTATCTCGTTTTTGAGGAAGGCAATTTCATCGTTGTCCATACCCTAGCAGTTTTATTCAAAAGTATAAAATTGTTTAGAAATGGTTTTGTAGTTTCCGTGGAAGCAGCAAATATGAAGTGGAGGGGCTTCGCCTTTTTCGGCATTCCTTTAAAAATGCATTTTATAAGAACCGCAGAAAAAGCGAAAAGCTAAATCAACCCAATTGGTTAAGCCAACGTTTCAGCCTGAACCACTTCATGCGTTCATCCATATAGGGTACGGTTGAGGAAGGCAGGGTTTTCACAAGTGTGTTGGTTTCGGGTTTTTGGAAATGATTGTAATGAAGAAAGAAGTCGGTGTTCGGAACCGAATAGACTTCAATCTCTTTACTTCCCTCGGGCATACAATAATGTATAACGGGTGCCGGTGCCGGTGCCGCAGAAAGATTAATGGCGGGACGAACCGTTTTGGTTTTATTAGGCGGAGAATAATGCAGCAGCGCGTGATTGTAGAAAATAGCATCGCCTGATTTCATCGGCAATAACTTTCCATACTTTTTTATCCATAGCGGCTCGTGAATTCTATGCGTTTGTCGAATCAACGGTCCACGAATGGTGTTCGATACTTTGTGCGAACCTTCAATAATACCAAGGCAACCGTTTTCTTCATGCACATCTATTAAAGGAATCCAGATCGAAACGGTGTGGTAAGCCGATTCATCTACATAACACCAGTCGGCATGTAAATCCATCGCGTTCTCCGCGTCAGGATTTTTAATCATGAAATTGGCGAAGAGCGAAGTGAAATTATTAATGTGCGGTGCCGCTTTCGGAAACACCACATTGGTAATGGTGTCGTGAACTAATTTTTTATACTCCACATCTTTACTGAAATGCGTAGTAGCAAAAAAACCGCTGTATTCCTTTTCATGCTGCGCAAATAAGTAAGCGAGCGTGTCAACTTCGTTGGCATTAAGCAGTGTTGGAAAGATTACATAGCCCTTGCGTTCAAATTGTTCTTGCTGTTTGGCATTTAGAAAAGAAGTATACATGGCAGCGGGATGAGCAGAAAATTAGTTGGGGCGGTATTTTTTTATCAGGCGCAGCAATTCTTTATCGGTCAAATTAAACGGCTCAAACTTTACCGTTTCTTTTTTCCAAAGTGTTTCATCAGGCTTCGAAATAAAATCGTAACCGTAGTAGAAGTTTTCGGTTACTACATATTTTTCAATCAGGTTATCGTCAATGTCTTTGTTGCGGAAATAATAAATCAGTTCATAGTTTTTGCGCAGCACAGTTATCGTAATAGCATGGCGAATTTCTTTCGAAAGGTTTGGTGCGCTGGCATGAATAACCGCAGGGTCAAACACAACTACATCCCCTGCTTTCACAGTTACTGGTTGGGTATGCTTGTAAAGGGTTTCGATATGATTTTTAAACTGCCAAGGCACTCCCAAACTGCGTTGTGTATTGCCCCAAAGATGACTGCCCGGCACAAAAGAAATGTGACCATTCTGCATAGTTACATCGCAAAATGGAATCCACACAAAAAGGCAGTAATCTTTTTCTTCGTCAATCACAGTGCTGTCCTGATGAATCAGCAAATCGCTGTTGATGTGTGGCGGTTTTACCTGATAAGCCCCACCAGTGTGCGGGTCAACCTTATCCATTTTAAACATGCGCGGCAAAACAGTAGCTGCATTTTTGTTGATGACATCTTGTGTTTTCTTTCGTATTTCAGGATTGAAAAGGCGACCACTGTTCAATAAATTTTCATCTAATTCAAACCCTTCGAGCTTAGAAATTTCAGTAAACGTATTCATGAAGCTTTTGATTTCTTCGGGCTTCACCACGTTTTCAATGACACACCAGCCATGCGTTAAATAATACTGATGGTTTGCTTCATCTAAAAAAAAACCTTCCGTTCTAACCGCTAAATGTGGGTTAGTTTTCGGTTCCTTTGGCTGGCCCAAAAAAGAAGAAAAAAGTGAACGAATGCGCATAGCTGAATTTGTTTAATAAATATGTTTCCTAGCACCAAAGATAGAAAAGTAAAGGTGTACCATTCTTGCTTTTTACAAGATGTAGTTGAGTCAAAAAAACCTGCCTATATTATGGTTGCTGTGATTAGTTGCTTTTGCCACCTGCTTGTTGCAACAACTGCATAGCTGCCGTATTGTTTGGACTTACTAGTAAAGCTTTTTGCAAATAAACTCTGGCGCTATCAGGTCTATTAGCTGTAATAAACGCCCGGCTAATATTTACCAGAGGGTCAGGCATAGTAGGAAATTGTTGAGCCGCAGATTTATTTACAGCAATTGATTTTTCATACTCCATAAAAGTAAAATAGAGATAACTCAAAGTTTCATACGAAGCATAATCGGTTGGCACCATTCTGATTCGTGTTTCATAAAAAGGTATTGCTTCTTCATTACGTTTATTCTCTACCAATAGTTTAGCCACAAATAAGTGGGCGTCACTATTCGTGGAATCAATTGCAATAGCACGCTTAAAATAGCCGATAGCACTATCTGGAATATTTAAGGCAGCATATGTTCTACCTAGGTTAAACGCGACATTATAAAAGGGAGGATAAATTTCAATGGCAGATTTAAAATGACTTATGGCGTCATTTCAAATTTTTTGTTGTTCTGTGACATCGCTTAAATCAAAAGAGCTTTTTATTAAATGTATCGCTAATAAATTATGCGCTTGCGATAAGTTGTCTACGTATTTAATATCTTTTTGCATTAGCGTAAGGTCATCCTTCCAATCAAAATTTCGGGAAAAGGTAAGTAGGGAATATAGGTCGAGTATACCTGCAAAAGCAGTATTTGAAGATAGGGGATAACTGTAACACTTCTTTCAGTTCGCTTGATTTTGTTGATTGGTCATTCACCTTTCCTATTTTGAAAAGAATTGCCATAAGTAAAATACTCCAGCCAATAGATGGATTGAGCAAATACCGGTCGGCAACTATACTAGGTATGGGTATAAAATAATTGGCAAAAGGGAGCAGAGAGATTAAATAAAACCCAATTTCAAAACCAATAAGCAGATTGCGTTTCAAAAAATAAAAATAGATAGCCACCAATAGTAAATGAATCAATAGACTAATTAAAGGGAAGGTCTCGGTTATTTTTTCGGAGTCAATAAATTTATAACCATAATAAAAAGCAAGCGGATAAGGAAGAATTGTTTTGGTGAAATAATGGAGTAAAACATGTAACGAAGCTCCTGTTTTTGTTTGCCAATCGGCATAATAAGAAATAGGTTGCTCTACAAATTCGATTGGGCGATCGAGTTTTTCTTGGAGTGGGTTTGTGTTTACCTTTTTGCCAAGCGTAATAATATTATCTCTTGTTCCATTGAAAGGATTTGAATGCGGAGCATTACCGGAGAGCGAAACACGCAAGGCAAAAGCAAAAACGGTGTACAGCCAAGCAGTTATTTTATGCCCTTTACCAATGTAAAGCGTGCACAATAAAAATACGACTAGGATAGAAATAAAGTTACTTGACCATATGGTGAAGGAAGCTACACCGTATGATTCCGAAGAAATAGAGTAGAACGAGTTATAGATGGCAAAAGGTAACAATGATGAAATGGAGATTATACTAACTATGAGAAGTATTCTTAATCGCCACTTTGTATAACGCATGACCGAAAAAACAAAAAAGCAAACAAAACCAAAAGGGTCACCAACCTCTGTAAAGGAATGAGCAATTAGAAATAACAAAGCCAAGGTAGCTGGTATTCTTAAATCTTTTCTGCCGAAAAATAGGAAATATGAGAAGACTAAGTTTAAGAGCGCATAATACAATGCATCTGCGTAAGGAAAATCTCGATGTAAGATAGATAATGCTAAGCTGAAATAGATGAATGCTGCCGACCACCAACTCCATTTTTTGCTTCCTGTAAAAGTCAATCCAATTAAAATAAAGATAGAACAAAAGCTAATTACGGGTTGCACGAAAATAATTCCTCCATAAAGTGCAGCAGTAAAAAATGATTCTAACACAAGAGGTGCAAATGAAAAATAGTGCTTCGGAGGAATAGCATTTCTGAAAAAATCATTCCATCCTTCGGTTTCGTCATCATTGATTTCTTGAATGGAATCTTTTCTAAAAACAGAGTTAAAAAATCTTTTTAGTCCTTCAAGTATTTTCGTTGAGCGCAAAACAAGAAACATAAACACTGTCGAGACAATAAGCCCCAAAATAATTTCAAGTTTGAAGACAGGTCAGGTAAGTTCAATAAAAAAAACGCAGGGAAGGTGAGCAAGATAGAAACCGCCAACAGAGATAAGAAACTTACTTCTGCAAATATCAACAAAGCAAGTGGAATAATAACTGCAAAGGAATGGAAGGTGATTTTATGCATCAGCGCCAAGGCAAAAACAAATGGTAGTAGCAATAGATTTTTTTACTCCGCGTTTGAATTGCCTTAAACGCAACGAGAAAGGAAAGCAGACAAAAGATTAAGCCAAGTATTTCATCGCGATTTTTAATACTTGCGACTACCTCTGTATGCGATGTGTGCGCTGCAAATAAAAGTGTAACGAAAAATGAAAGTAGCGGTGTAAATGAAACCGATATGACTTGCATAACTTTAAATAGAAGCACACAACACAGTGCATACAAAAACAAATTTATCAAGTGACTCACAAAAGGTTTGTCGCCAAATAGAGAATGCTCTATAGCAAAAGAAGACAGCACCACTGGGCGATATTCATACGCATAACCCATATCATCTTGATAATAGGGCGAAGTGAAAATTTCTGGAATAGCGGAAATTCCTTTTGAAGTTAAACGATGATTACGCGTTACTAATTCATCGTCCATATTGTAATTATTGAACAAGGAGTTAGAATAAAGTAGAAAGCAGAACCCTACAATGATGAACTCGAATAAATGTTTTCGAAAAAAAGAAGGTGCCTCTTCTTTTTTCTTTGTTTTTATGTATTACATTTTTTTTGCCATGAACTAAATCTAGTGTTCTCATTTCCATAAAATACAACCCCAACTACGCATAATCTACTAATTCATCTTCTACTTGCGTAAGGTACCAAATTCCAATTAGCATTAAAAATACGATTATCGCAAAGCCAACAAAAAACTGCCATTCAGGAAATTGTTCGCCTAGCAATGAGTAACGAAATCCTTTAACCACTCCTGCCATAGGATTTAACCACAGAACAAATTGATAAGCCGGAGGAATGATAGTAATCGGAAAAAAAACAGGAGTGAACCAAATACCCATACCAATAAGCGGAGGAACAATTTGATTTAAATCGCGAAAAGAAATGTTGAGCGCGTTCATCCACACCGCAATGCAAAAGCCGCAACAGATATTCAGAAAAAGAAAAAACGGAAGCAGCAGCATATTCCAATGAAACGGAATGCCTTCAATCACTAGCATTAAAAAAACAATCAAAAGCGACACCGCAGTTTCAACTCCCGATACCAGTATTTTTGAAAGCGGCAAAATCAATTTAGGAAAATACATTTTACGAATCAATTGTTGCTTTTGAACAATGGCTGAAGATGCATTGTTAACCATATTGGAAAAAAAATTCCATGCAATCATACCGCTGAACGCAAACAAATAATAGGGTGATTCGGTATGAATTTTTAAAAGTGTCTTAAAAAGCAGTGTAAAAATTCCAAGAATAATTAACGGCCGCGCCACCGCCCAGCCAATTCCCAAATACGTTTGCACGTAAGTAGTTTTTATTTCCTGCATGGCAAAAACCCAAATCAATGTTTTGTGTTTGTTGAGTTCCTGCAAGTATTGCAGAACAGTGAAGGATTCAGACGTAATAATTCTTACGTTTGGATTGGTTGACATTTTGCTTAATAGCTCTTTATGAGAATGAAAATAGTCATTTTCAATTCTATTGAATGGGAAGGGAGTAGAATTTGATATAGTTCCTATGGCCATGTTACGTATAAATATAGAATGAGTGTGTGCCGCTCCGATAATACTTTTACTTTTGAAACATGATATTTTTATTGCTTGCTATTATCGTCATTCAACTTATTATTATGCTATGGCTGGTTGTGAAAGACGAACCCTCCCCAACAAAAGCCGAAAAAATATCTTTAAATAACGCTGCTCAAGTAGCTACTTTCTACAATGAAACCACGAATAAATTTTTGGAAGTATATGGTGAAATTATCCAGGCATTTCGGACTAACGATGTAAGTGTTTATCTCAACTACACCATTCAAAATGCCGAACTTAAAGACGGGCAAAAAATTTTAGATGCCGGTTGTGGTGTTGGAGGACCAGCTTGTTATTTTGCCTCTAGGTTAAATGTGGAAATTGAAGGCATTACCATATCAACAGTTCAGGTCGAAAAATCAAAAGAAATAATTGCAGCAAAAGACCTGAAAGGAAAAGTAAATATTCAACAAGGCGATTATCACCGCATAGATAAAATTTACGGCAAAGAAAATTTTGACCGGATTCTTTTCCTTGAATCGTTCGGGCACTCCGATAACAAACCGCTGCTGATTGAAAAATGTTTCAGCGCACTTAAACCCGGTGGCATACTTTACATTAAAGATTTGTTTGTGCGCGAACACCCCAATGCCGAAGACGGAAAAAAAATTGACCGCATAGTTGACGAAATAAATAAAGCCTACTGCTATCACGTAGCTGATTTGCATGAGGTGCTTGCCACACTTCGAAGACTAAATTTTATTTTGCTCTTTATAAAAACGCCCGAAGTAAAAACCGGTGAGTTCGAACATCTGAGTATCTCCAACGATTTTCAAAACCTATTTGACATTGCAAAAATTATTTCGTGGGAAGATTATGTTTTCCCCATAGATTTTTATGAAATAAAAGTGATGAAACCCCCTTTTGATTTGAACGAGCAAAAGTACTTGTATTTTTTGAATCGTCCTGAAGTGAATGAAAAATGAAAGAATTTTTCAGAATAAAAGATTGGTGGGGGAGCAAAGCCGCTTTGCTCATGGGTATGGTGTATCTGTTCACTCTGTGGTTTTCTATTCCATTCAATAAATTTATTTGGCTCGCCTTGCTTTCCATCACAACCATTTCGGGATTTGCATCATTGGGTTATTTATTCAACGATTTATTTGATATCAAAAAAGATGCGCTGACCAGCAAGCGAAATTTTATTGCCGGAAAATCTTTTTTGCCCGTGCTGTTTTACTTTTTTGTCGCATTCGCATTTCTAATTTTCCCTTGGAAATTTTTGCCGTTCAATTTTATATCTGTTTTACTGATAGCTGCTGAATTGTTACTTTTTTTAATTTACGCTGCTCCACCATTTCGCTTAAAAGAAAAAGGGTTTGCCGGAATTTTGACCGATGCCCTATATGCGCATGCTTTACCGGTAGCGCTTGCGGCATACACCTTTGCATTAGCGGCTGATAAAAATATTTCAACAATACCTTTTCTATTATTATTTCTGTGGCAAATGCTCAGCGGTATTCGTAATATCCTCACCCATCAGTTTGAAGACCGGCAGCAGGATGCTGCGTCAAAAACAAAAACGTTTGTGGCTTCTTTTACCGCTGCGCAATTCTATGGGGTTGTAAAATATTGCATCGCATTTGAATTGATTGCCTGTATTTGTTTTTTTATCTCTCTCTCCATTTCAAATCAAGCAATGGCAGTTTGTGTCGGGGTAATTTTTGCTTTGACTGCTTCTGCCATTTATTTATTCGGAACTGGGGGAGTGCAAAAAATGCTTGAAAGTAAATGGAAATATTTTCCGAATAATGTTTTTGAAAAATGGATACCCGCGACTATTCTATTGCTTCTGTCTTTTACCGATATACGATTTTTTGCTCTGCTGCTGCTGCATATCGCAGCGTTTAATCACAAAGTATACCTAGAGCTTTTGCACCATGTGCTGCTGCCTTCGCGCGGTGGGTTGCGAGATAGTCTAGTGCAAATCAGAATCGGTATCCGCAGATTTTTTTCGTTTATTATTAACCGGCTTATTTATTACAGTTTCCTTCTTTTCGGTGTCGATTTGAAAAAGGAAGACTCTTCGGCGCTTAACTATTTGAAGAAACAACGAAAACATAAATAGAAATTAATGAGCCAGAATATTTTTGTTTTTGTGGTATGCGGTAAGCGCGAACATGTAGATACACTTCAGTATTCGCTACGCGCGCTCCAGCGTTTTTCGAAAAACGAAATTATTGTTGTTACTGATTCTTCAAGAAATGAAGTTACTGTAGTTCACGAAAATCAAATCGATATTTCTACGCCCAAAGAATTAAATCACCATCAGGCAAGCATTTATCTCAAAACCGGGTTGCATAAATTTCTTCCCGAAGGAAATAACTATTGCTACCTCGATACCGATGTGGTGGCGGTAAACGATAGCGTTGATTCTATCTTCGAACAATTTGTTGCGCCTATCACATTTGCGCCCGACCATTGTGTAATGAACCAATTCAGCCCATCTGCCGTAAATTGTAATTGCGAAAAAGAGTATGGTGAATGGGAAGCAGAGTTGAAACAACTTTTTATTGAGCACAAAGATTTAATACGCGTGCCGGAGAATCTGGAGAAGAAAAAAAAATTACTCTACCGGTTGGCGGAGACGAAAAAAAATAAATGGACTTACCGCTGGTTATCGCTTCGCTTTAATCTGGCATGCAAAATTTTCAAATTAGATGAGGATACCTTTCTGAATAAACAGGAACATTACTGGCACGATAAAAACGGTCAGCCGATTTTGTATGAAAAAGATGTGATAAGCTCTGTCGAAATTATTGAAAGCAAAACTTCTTTCCGATGTGATAGAAATGATTACACCCTTTGGACTATAAACGGAAAGAATGTTTTTGACTGCCGCTGCAACCATTTACAGCAGCAGATAAAAGAAACTTTCGGAATTGAAATAAGCAACGCACTGTGGCAGCACTGGAACGGTGGTGTTTTTCTTTTCAATAATAGCAGTCATATTTTTTTGAATTCCTGGCACGAAAAAACAAGGAGAATATTTTCGTTGCCCGAATGGAAAACCCGCGACCAGGGAACGCTGATAGCCACCGCGTGGGAAAATAATCTGCATAATCATCTTGCACTTCCGCACCGGTTCAACCTTATTGCCGATTACGGGCACAAAAATATTGAACACAATGGCGAGCTTCGTTTCACCATAAAAAATATTGCGGAAGAAATTAAGCCATGCTTCGTTCACGTTTATCATCATTGGGCGGACGAAAATTGGGATGTATGGCAGGCGATAGAAAAAATTCACGGGTTACCATTTGCTAATTTCGCAACCTAATGCAAGTCTCGAAAGAAGTTATTGAAAAGTATAATTCTTCCCGATTCAACACGGATAAATCGGTGGTGTGTCATGCCCCGTTTGTAAATCTCAATTTTGAACAAAACGGAAATGTGCGTGCGTGTTGCTATAATTCAAAGCATGTGCTTGGCACCTGGCCGCTGCATAAAATAAAAGATATATGGCAAAGTAAACAGGCAGAAGATTTGCGGCAATATGTTTTGGCGAATGATTTAGGTGGCGGATGCAAAGAGTGTGGCAACATGCTGATATCAGAAAATTTTCAGGGTGTGCGCGCGCGGTATTACGATGAATTTACCAAGGGCAATGTTTCGGAAACATTGCAACGTTGGTATGAAAAATTCAGCGGCTCGTTGCGTTATCCGAAGGTGATGGAGTTTGAATTGAGCAACGAATGCAATCTGGAATGTGTGATGTGTAACGGATATTTTTCATCGAGCATCAGAAAGAACAGAGAGAAATTGCCGCCAATAAAATCAGTTTATGATGAGCGGTTTGTTGATGAGTTAGATGAGTTTATCCCGCATTTAACCGATGCAAAATTTTTAGGTGGCGAGCCATTTATGATTGATATTTATTTGAAAATATGGGAGCGTATTTTAACACTAAAACCAAGTATTCGAATTCACATTACTACCAACGGTACCTTTTTAAATAAACGCATCAAGGATTTATTGGAAGGATTGAATGCCGGAATCATTTTATCTATTGACTCAGTTAATCCTGATACTTATAAGAAGATAAGAGTGAACGGAAATTTTGATAAAGTAATGGAGAACGTGGTGTATTTTCGCGATTACACAGCTCGGAAAAAGACGTTTCTTTCCATAGCTGCTTGTCCTATTACTTACAATTGGCAGGAGCTGCCTCAATTGCTCTCATTTTGTGTAGAAAAAAATATTGCACTTTACTTCAATGCGGTTTTTTCTCCGGCTGAGCTATCCCTTCGCGAACAATCATTTGAATATTTGGCTGAGGTGATTCGTGTTTTAGAATTACATCCGTTACCGACTAAAACAGGCAGCGATGCATCTCCTATCAATCTTAGCATTCGTGCTTATACTGATTTTATCAATCTGCTACGCGGCTGGCTGAAAGAAAAGAGTGAAACGATTCAAATAACAAATGCTGCTGAGTATTCAAGCATTGATAGTATCTTTGTAAAAGAAGAAATTGAAAATTGGACTTTAGAAGAGATTCATGCGAAACTGCTTGACTTTGTAAGCGTTGACGGCAAAGGGTACATTGATAAAGAAACAGTTTTACTAAATCGTATTTCAAATTTATTCATTGCCACTCCAGCGGGCAGATTGCATGAAGTAATTGAATGTTACTTTAAGATTTACGCAGGAGAAAATAACGTAGATGGGAGCGTGGCAGAAGAAAAAGCAAAAATTATTGCCGGCATGATAGATAGCCATCCTAAACGCGAAGACATTTTAATGATGATGTCGAAAGCATCGCCACTTAAATTAGCCGAAGGATTTTATGCGATGAGCAACGAGGAATTAGCGCAGCAGTTGAAAATGGTTTTTAATTAACATGCATAGGCGGCATTCTGTGTATTTCAAAATCATCAGCCAATACATTAATGCTTTTGCTATCGAGGGTGGTGTAGAGAATATCAGCCGGAGTTTGAAATATAGAGCGGTAGAAATTTATGTCTCCGTTTCGCTTGGCAAGGATAGAATGAACTTCTTCTAATTTTTTGAAAAGCAAATTCAATCTGTATTTTTTTTGCTCTTCACCCTCATTGAAACTCGCGTAGATAAAATCAGTCATGTTTTTCTCTAAGATTTTCTTTGCGGCTGGTTCATCTATAGCTTCCGGTTCAGAGACCTGCTGACTTTCTCTTTCTTCTGCTTCACGCAGCCAGTTCTTTATCTGCACGTTCACCAGATTGTTGTAAATGCCGAGATTATAAGTAGCTAAAGAATTAGCTGTTTCATCTTTTGAAAATTTTATTTCGCGAAGCGTTTCATAAACTTTTTTCAACTCTGTGTGAGTCAAAGACCATATCGCCCATTCAGCTGGGCGGTGAATAGTATTAAACCACAAATTGATGTTATGTTTATTTACAAAGCGAATGAACTCCGGCATTTCGTGCCAGTTATTGCGCATAGGGTTTACCATCAGGCACATCGTACGGTTATTCTCTTTTGTGTATTGGCGGTAGAAAAGAAAATTTTCCATCACTCTATCGAAGTGTGCATTCACGCGTATGGTTTCATAAATATCGGGAGTAAGTGAGTCAAGCGAGAAATTGATATGAATATTCAACTTGCTTAACCATTCTTTTACCTTGTAATTCATCACAGTGCCGTTGGTGGCGATTACAATTTTTAATTTAGGGTTAAGCTTTTCTACCTTCTCAAAAATTTTGAAAACTGAATTGATTAAAAATGGTTCGCCTCCATTAAAGCGCAACTCTTTCAAGTGCGGAATAAACTCTTCTAACTGCTCTACAAAATTATCGTCATACGCATTTTTCATGGCGGGCAAACGTTCGCGATTTTTGCGAATGCTTGATGATAATTCACCAATACACATCACACATTCTAAGTTGCAGGTGTTGGATAATTCCAACTCCATCATGCTTGGATAGTCACCCGGAGGATTGATGTCGTACGCTCTTGCTAAAACTGAAGTGCGGTTGCCCCCCTGTAAATTTTTTAAACACACATTGCATTTATGAGTAAGATCATACTTCATTAAATGATTGCGCAGCGTTTGATATTTTTCGCCAAACCAAATTTCGCGAATAGACTTTGCAGGATAATTATCCGGCTCAAGAAACGTAAGCCAGCAGGGAGCACAATCGCCATGCACATTAAAATACATGTTGCTAAATGGAGCATGACAGATGTGTGTTGAATTAGGTTTACTGCGGGCAGCATTGTAAGCAGCAACCATTTCTTTGCTTAAACCTGGTCCTGATTTATTTCCAGATGCGTATAGTTTGCTTAAAATATTATAGACAGTTGATTTCATGAATCTAAATTAAGCTACTACTATTTTGGGTAAACTAGAGTTGCTCATTTCGCGCAGCTGTTCTACCGTTGAGTTGGCGAGCATAGCAATAGCATCTTCAATTTTAGCCAGTTTAATCATTCCATACACCAACTCTTTTTCTTCTTCGGTATAAATGCTCACACATTCGTCTAGTTTTCCTAATACTTCTTGTGCATTAAATTTTTCTAAGGTGGGCATGGTTGAAAAGGCATGTAGAATAGTGGCTTCCAATTCCTTGCGGTTTCCTTTGTGAGAAAGAATAATGTAGTCGCCAGTTTTGTACAATTCAGGATTTTTCTCTTTTACTATTTCGCTGTCAAAATTGTATTGGTGGTACCGTTTTTCATCAGGATTATCAATATAAGTTTGAATGTAATTTTTAAAATCTTCGAAGCAGCGGGCGTTGTGTCTTTCTTTTTGCGAAAATTTTGGTAGAGATACATTTTTCATGTAAGCCATTATCTCCTGCATCTGTGCGGTGTTAAACTCGGTAATTGAAAACTGCCTAGGTCGCTCTAAATAGCTTACAAAAATAAAGGCATCCACTTCGTTACACAGTTCAATTACTCGAGGCAGTTCGCGCCAGTTATCTTTTTGTACCGTAAAACTTAGCGAAAGATATTTTCCTTTTTTGCGACATACTTCGCTGAATCGTCTGATGTTTTGCATCAGTTTATTATGCTGTATATTTTTGCGTATGCTTTCCAGAATATTTTTGTCAACTGCATCAATACTAACTGCTACATCAAAATCAAGCTCATTAATAAGGGTTTCAATTTTACTATTCCAGTGGCTTCCGTTGGTTATTACAAAAAGAGGAAGTTTTGGATTCAACTGTTTTATCAGTTCCCAAATTTTATAATAGATAGAAATGAGGAATGGCTCACCACCATAAAATTTTGCCTCTTTCAGGTTAGGAATATATTTTTCTAATTGTTCTAAGAAGGCATCATTATAGGGCATGGGAATTGGTGGTAGTTTATCGCGGTTTTTGCGAATACTGCTGCTCACTTCTCCCACACACATTTGACATTCCAAATTACATTCGTTACTCAACTCAAATTCCATTACCTGTGGAAAGAGAGCTTCGGTGTTCTGATAATACTTATCAAAAACCAGTGGCTTTAAATTGCTGAACTTACCTTTTTCAACAAAATACTGACAATGCTGACAACCATAATTTAAGTCGTTATTAAGCAGATGTTTTCTTAGCTCCTTAGCTTCTTTTCCATTCCATATTTCGTCAATACTCTGATTGGGGTATTTGCCCAGTTGCACCTCGCGATTGTATGAACAGGCAAATACGGCTCCTGAAAAAGAAAAAGTAAGACTGTTGAATGGAACATAACAGAACACAGGTTTGGGACCGTTGGGGCGAAAAAGATTATACTGTTTATATAAATCGCGCTTTATCGGATGATAACCATCTTTTACACTTTTGTTATATTGTTTGTTATGCTGTAACGTGGTTTTTATCGCCTCTACATAATCAATCATTACTACGCAATTTTAGTGAAGCCAAAATAGTGAATTATTTCATCAAGAAATGGTGGAATAGAAGAATCGAATATGCTACTAGTTTTTATGAGAGGGTGTTTAATTTGGGAGAGAAAGAATTTTATCAAGCTGGTCGGCAAGTTTTTTATGCCCGTTATTATTTGGATGGTCATCCCATCCGCTGGGGTAATCGCTTAGTAAAAACGAATTTGGTTCTAATGGAATTACACCTGCTTCTATAAGCGAAGTTAGATCTTCTTTTCCGTCAGCGTATTTACTTGGCAATAGAATAAAAACAACCGGTACTTTCATCTTACGGCAATCATTTTCTATTTCCCTGATAAGCGAAGCTGTTTGATCAGTCCGTGATTTTGTCTTAGAAATATCATCTGAACAAAACGTGCAATTATTGGGATTAGAAGTGAACAACCCACCTAACAAACGGCAGGCAAGTACAGATTTGCCAACCACATTGGTCCACCACCCTGTTCCCAAAATACCTACCAACGTATACTGGTTAAGAATATATCGGTACGATTCTTTAGCACTGGCGAAAACGGTCTCTTCTGAAGGTATAAAGGAATACAATGCCCCGGCATTGGTGTAATATAAAAGAGGAACTCCGGGAGTTATTTTTCTTGTAGGTATCTGATTGATGTCGTTTCTATTAAGGCATACAAGAACTTTGTCAGGCTTTATTTTTCCGCTGGCTATATATTCTTTTACAACGGCAGCGTATTGTGGTATGTCCATACCCGGAATCCCTGTGTTCAAGATTCTATGTTTCTTGTTTCTATCTAAGATATCTGCAAAAGAGCATCCTGAATCTGCCTGAATACCATACGTCCACGAATCTCCCAATAACAGAATTGCCTGCTTTCCCGATACATGTGCAGAATCAATGGCATCTTTAGAAAATTGATGTTGCGAATGAAAGCCATCGTTATTCAGAGGGAAAACATTGTAGCCAAATTGATTGAAGCAATTGTATTTATTTACTCCATAACTATCGCTTACAATTAGGTTATACACTTTTAGTGAGTCTTCGGGCATTATGGTTATGAAGGGGCACCCTCTTTCGTGTGAAACAGTAAAACCCGGAAGCAAACCTTGGCTACGTAGTAATAGTTCTATTGACAGTAAGCCAACAACAAAAAGTAATAGACTTACCTTGCGAACTATTACCGGTGTGGCTTTAAAAAGCAGAAAAGAGAAATAAAAAAATACTCCCGGGAAAGCAACTATAAATAGAAGAGTAACAATTTTCATTTACTGCTTATTTGAATAAACCGGGCAAACTTTATTTTTCAATCGCATAGCACTGATGTAGGTATTACAGGGATTTTTCCTGTTATTTTATATCAAATGAATCTATGGCATTCTGTATTCCCTTTGCCATTAAATGGTAACCCTTTGAATTATTATGTCCGTCCTTCCTCCAATAGTAATTGCGGATATCAACTTTGTTTTTGTCGAATTCGTTTAAATAGTAAGGCAGTAAATCATATACGAATACATTATCCAAAGTATCGAAGTGTTTAACCAGAGTGTTTAAATCGTATTCGTAATTTCTTAAAAAAACTTCCTTCCCGTTAGGCTGCAGAATGATGAATAATTTTGCCTGATTTTTTTTTGCCTCACGGCTATAAATTGTAAAAACTTCAAGCGTCCTTTTATCCAGCCTTGCTTTTTCTTTTTGAGTAAAAGGAATTTTAATGAGCAGCTCATTATATCCATAAGCATTAAAAAGAATACGTGAAACATAACTGATAGCGTAGATGGGTTCCCACCAGGGAGCTGGAGGAAATTTTATGGTTCCGTTCTTTTGAAAACGCTCCATGCCTCCTTTTACTGCTATGTCGGTATTAATATCGTTTGATGAAAGTGCTTGAATGATTACATCTGGATGGTAGTCTACCAGTTGGTCGCGGTAGCTCACAAAATTCACACAGGGGTCATCGCCCGCAATGCCGGCATTCATTACAGAATAACTTGTGTCCTCTTGCAGTAG
The DNA here is from genome assembly GCA_945867505.1 of Chitinophaga pinensis. Lineage (GTDB taxonomy): Bacteria > Bacteroidota > Bacteroidia > Chitinophagales > LD1 > Bog-950. Next base: position 441 of record CAMBIM010000036.1, on the reverse strand, counting down.
AAAAGAACGCAAAAGGCTTACGTAACAGGAGTCGAAAGGAGCACCCACTCCTTCGGTAAATGAATCGCCACAGCACAAAAGGCGTTTTTCATTTTTTCGTTTTGCTTTGGTCCATTCTACATCTGAAAATCCAAGCGAATTGCACTGCCTCAGATAATTAAACTCCGGGCGTTTGATTTCAAATTTCTCAAAAGGTTGGTGAGTTCGGTAGTAAGTTTCATAGGTGGAATTATATCTGGACGCATAACCATAATTTATTTTCTCCATATAAGTATCTCCTGTTCCTGTAAAATACAGAACGATTTCAAGCAGTAGTAAAGTAAAGCAGATAGATGTAACAGCTATTTGATATTTTAAGTAATTCTTAAAACCAAACAGGCGATTTAAAATCTGTAATAAAAAGCGAAGCAATAACCATAAATAAACATACAGCGCGAAGTG
>CAMBIM010000035.1 GCA_945867505.1 Chitinophaga pinensis | reverse complement strand
GTGAGCAACATACCCAAACCGGTACTGTTGATGAACTGCATACGGGCTAAATTGAAGCATACTTTTTTGCTGCCGGCTTCAATCGATTCTTTGATAAGCGCCATTACCGGTGCGTTGCTGTGCTCGCCTAATAAGTTTCCTTCTAAAGTAATTACCAGTACGCCATCTTTAATTTCGTTTTTCATTTTTGTTTGGTTTTATACGGTTAATAGTTGTTCGTTTTCTTTTTTTGTTGCCTCCATTTCGCGTATTTTCTGGCAGCTTCCGCAAATACCATACATGTTTAGCGAGTGGTGTGTTATTTTAAAGTTGAGCAATTCGCCCATCATACTTTTAATGTTTTGAATCCTTGGGTCGCAAAATTCAACTACTTTTTTACAATCTACACAAATAATATGGTCATGTTGTTTATAACCGTAGCTTTTTTCATACTGCGCATGGTTTTTACCAAACTGATGCTTCTTTATCAGGTCACAACTAACTAAAAGTTCCAATGTATTGTAAACTGTAGCGCGGCTGATGTTGAATTTCTTCTTCTTGAAAAAATTGAAAAGGCTTTCGGCTTCAAAGTGGTCATCGCGTTTGTAAATTTCTTCGAGGATGGTGTAGCGCTCGGTTGTTTTGCGCAAATTTTTCCGCTCTAGGTAGGCAGAAAAAATATTCTTTACTTCTTCAATATGTTCTTCTCGGTTTAAATTCACGCCCGAAAATAAAGGCAATTAGTGATTTAGCAAATTGAATATTAAAAGGGTGTGGATAAGCACAAATATTATTGACCAAGCTATGCCTCTACATTCAACTTAGAAGCTATCCAAGGGGGAACGGTTACGTTAATGGCTACCATTCTTCCCTTTAAGCGAACAACTGGTTGTTCATCTACCGGAAAACCCCATCTGCGCATTTTGCAATCAAAGTCGGCAGAGACTAAACAGGTTTTATGGTCGTCACTCCAGTCTAATTTGGTAACCGTGAATTTTGTCTTCTCGGGTATTTGGTAGTATTTGTATTTTTCGTAGTTAAGGTCAACTTTTAAATCGTTTACTACACCGGTGCTGCCGTTATTCAATGCGTATTCAAAGCTTAGTGTTTCGTCAAAAGAATTTCCTTCGGCATCTTTAAAGCTATTGCCATAAAAGGTAATGGAAGTTGCAGAGCGGTTCATCTCCGATGTTCTGTTGTTCATGGAGGCAGTTTTAGTGCGCATTTCTGCGCGGTATTTTTCTGCATCGCGTAGTTCGAACATTCCTCCGCCAACAATAGCCATAAAGTAACCACTGTTGCTACATCGTTCATCGATGGCTTGTTTCTTAAACGAAGCGGTGAGCATTAAAACAGCTGATACAAAAACAAAGAGTATTATACGTTGCATACGCATGGATTTCTTTAAAAAATTTACCAAGTGTAGATTGTTACGGAAAACCTGCAGCAGATGTTTTAGGGAGCAGAAAGTAATATACAAGGAAAAGGTTGAGTGCTATAAAACAGAAGAGCCACTTTTAAAGGTGGCTCTTCTGTTCATTTACTGCGCTATCAGTTTCTTATACTTAAACTTCTTAGGAGTTTCGTCAGTTATGCCGAGGCGTTGTTTCTTGTTTTCCTCATAATCGCTAAAGCTACCTTCAAACCAATATACCTGACCTTCGCCTTCAAAAGCAAGAATATGGGTGCAGATTCTATCTAAGAACCACCGGTCGTGCGAAATGATAACGGCACAGCCGGCATAATTTTCAAGCGCTTCTTCTAAAGCGCGAATGGTGTTTATATCTAAATCGTTGGTAGGCTCATCGAGTAGAAGCACGTTGGCTTCATCACGCAGGGTAAGCGCAAGATGCAAACGGTTTCTTTCTCCACCGGAAAGCACTTTAATTTTCTTTTGCTGGTCGGCCCCGTTAAAGTTAAAGCGCGATACATAACCACGGCTATTCATCTTCAACTTACCCAACTCAATCCACTCGCCACCCTTGCTGATAACTTCCCAAACAGTTTGCTCGGGGTCTATGTTGGTATGGCTTTGGTCAACGTAGGCAATCTTTACAGTTTCGCCTACTTCAAAAGTTCCACTGGTAGGTGCTTCTTCGCCCATTATCATTCGGAACAAAGTAGTTTTTCCTGCACCATTGGGGCCGATGATGCCTACAATACCACCTTGTGGTAAAGAGAAGTTCAGGTTCTCATACAACAATCTATCGCCAAAGGCTTTGGCAACATTGTTAGCTACAATAACTTTTGCGCCCAAGCGCGGACCCGGTGGTATATATATGTCTAATTTATCTTCAGTAACTTTTTCTTCATCGGCAAGCATCTTCTCGTAGTTAGCAATACGCGCTTTGCTTTTTGCCTGACGCGCCTTTTGCCCCATGCGCACCCAAGCTAACTCCCGCTCCATTACCTTCTGGCGTTTGCTTTCGCTGCGCTCTTCCTGCTCCATTTTAATTTGCTTCTGCTCTAACCAAGAAGAGTAGTTGCCTTTCCACGGAATACCCTTGCCACCATCTAGTTCCAATATCCAACCGGCTACGTTATCGAGGAAATATCTATCGTGCGTAATACAGATGATGGTTCCTTTGTATTGCGCTAAGTGATGCTCTAACCAAAGCACCGATTCGGCATCTAAGTGGTTGGTAGGCTCATCCAGCAACAACACATCCGGTTCTTGTAATAACAAGCGGCACAAAGCCACTCTTCTTCTTTCTCCACCTGATAATACTTTAATAGAAGCATTTGGGTCAGGGCATTGCAAAGCATCCATAGCTCGGTTCAATACCGTGTCAATTTCCCAGGCGTTAGCCGCATCTATTTTATCTTGCAATACTCCCTGACGCTCAAGGAGTTTCTCCATGCGGTCGCCATCTAAGTTAGGGTCGTTAAAGGCTTCGCTGATGGTGTTGAATTCATCGAGCAATCCAAAAATTTCTTTTTTGCCTTCGCGAATAATTTCAATCACCGTTTTGCTTTCGTCTAAATCGGGTTGCTGCTCTAAATAGCCAACCGAGTAGTCTTTGCTTTTTTCAATCTTGCCCAAATAGTTTTCATCTAGCCCGGCTACAATTTTAAGCAAGGTAGATTTACCCGAACCGTTGGCACCAATGATTCCTATTTTGGCTCCGTAGAAAAAGCTCAAGTAAATATCTTTGAGAATAATTTTTTGAGGTGGAATGGTTTTACCCACGCCTTGCATACTGAATATAATTGTATTGTCTGCCATAATATTTGAAATGAGGCGCGAATATAAAAGTTTACCATTCACCTTCTGCTGCTTCTGTTCAGCCAGTTATTTATACCCGAAAGATGTTTATTTCACCCCTTCAATTTCAACCCATGATTCGATATTTAATAGTTGCGTTTTTTCTTGCTACCACCGCTTCTTGTGTTACCCTGCCTAAAAGTTACCAAACCAAAGACGAAGTAATTCAAGTAGGTATTGGGCCCGAAGATATGGTAGTAGATTCTATTACCGAGCAACCTCGTTTGCTGCTTTCGTGCAGTGCCCGCAGAAAGAGCGAGAAGGATTATGGAGAAATTTATGTTTACTACACGCAAACCGGCGAGCATAAAATTTTAAAGCGAAGCAACGAGCCTACTGGTTTAGCCTTTAACCCGCATGGTATCGATTTAGTAAAAGTGGATAACGATTTAATTCTGCTGGTAGTTAATCACGAACACCAAATGCATATCAACTCCATTTTGCGCTACCGAGTTTTAAAAGATGAACTGGTTTTTCAAAACAAAATAGTTGACCCGCTTATTTCTTCGCCTAATGCTGTTACAGGTTTTGCTGACGGCACTTTGCTGATAAGCAACGATGCTAAGAAAGCGGGTAATGTTTCAGAAGTGCTGTTCAAACTAAAGAAAGCACAGATTATTTTTTGGGATGGAACCAAGTGCTCGGTAGCTTCCGAGAAATATTGCTTTACCAACGGCATTACCAACAAAAACGGCAAAGTGTATTTAGCTAGCACCATGCAAAACAAAGTTTGGCAGTTTGATTTTGCAGCCGGTAAGCTGCTGAACCGGCAGGTAATAGGCAAAGCCAAAGGAGCCGACAACCTGCGCTTTGATGGCGATGATTTATTAGTTGCCTGCCACCTTCGTTTCCTGAAATTTTTGAAACATTATAAATATGCTAAGTATTACTCCCCTACCACCGTTTACCGTTTAAACCCGGCTACTAAAAAAAGAACCGTGGAGTATTTTGACGATGGCAAACAAGTAAGCGCGGCTGCTACGGCTTTAGTGTTTCGCAACTATTTGTATGTAAACAGCATCTTCGACCCTAAGATAGTGCGCAAGCAGGTAAAGTAATACCCTAAACATAACCTACAACCCCGCCCTTGTTGGTTTCAATTTTCCTTTATATACTTGTATTACACAAGCAGTTCACCCATGATTTCTGCCCTAACAAACACTAATACTTTACTTACACCAACTCATCAACTATTGTACAATAGTGTGTTTCTGCGCTTGAGTTAACTTCTGCCTTTAATTATTTAAACTGTTTATATCATATATTATCTACCGGTAAACGGAAGGCAGCATTTGCCGTGAGCCTCTTACAGGGTTGTAAGCCTATGGCGGCAAATGCCATCAGCCCCATACATGGTTGTAAGCCCTTGGCGGCAAATGCCGTTAGCCTCTTACAGGGTTGTAAGCCTATGGCGGCAAATGCCGAGAGCCCCTTACAGGGTTGTAAGCCCATGGCGGCAAATGCCGTAAGCCCCTTATCCGTCCCGACAGGGTCCCCGCAACCTGGCGCGCGTAAAACAAAAGCCCCCTTGGTAAAACCGAGGGGGCTTTTTGCATAAATGCGTAAGTAAGTTTATTTAAGCCTTGCAGCCAGGCTGCCAGTTAAAGCTGCAAACCCGCTAACCAACCCGCCAATTAAACCGGTGAGGAGGTAAAGGGTAGTAGTGCTGCCTTTGGTGAGGGCTTTCATCAGCTCGGCTACCTTAACTACGAGTATATTTTCGTTGGCCGCAGAAAGCAGGTAAGCATAAACCACCCATAATAAAAGCACGGCAACAAAGCCCGATAGAAAAGCAAGCAAAGAATTTTGCTTAATAAAGTAAGCAACCGCAAAGGCCGCCACGGCTATAATCCACCAGGGCAAAAACAGCTGCAACAGGAGAGAACTAATGGCAGTAAGAAGGATGGCGAGAAGGAAATTTTTCATGTTTTTGTTTTTTAATGATGAGGTCGTCATTGCGAGGGAGGCTCTGCGACCGAAGCAATCTCCATGCGCTGGGAGATTGCTTCGCAAAGCCTCGCAATGACGGCTTTCTATTTTGGTTTATAAGTAGAGGTAAATAATCTCTTCACGCCTAAGTCTTCGGGTTTAGCCACAAAATTGGTTTCAAAGTATTCTCCTTTTGCCCAAGTGGCAACCATGTTATCGTAGTACTTACTACCGGGGTTGCCGGATTGTCCGCCCGGATAAACCACATAACCTTTCATGCTGCCTTCGTCTACAATCATTCTCCACGATGGTCCGTGTGTGCCGTTGGTAGCATTTATTATTCCAATGTTGCCGCCATTATAAACGTTTAAACTACTAAACGCATCTTGCTTGGCTAAGTGCGCTACTCTGGTTGCCTTATGATTTCCCCAATCGGTAACCGAATCTGGGTGATGATATTTACTCATAATGTTTTGCATGGCTAATTGGAACGAATAGGTAACAGTTTGGTTTCGGTTCTCTTTTTGTCGCGTTGTTTTAATATCGTAAAAATCGCTGGTGCTATCGGTTTGTAATAGTTGAATAGTAACCACTTGGTTTGGGCGTTTCATGGGGTTGTTGGGGTCCAGCATTTCATCCCACAACCATTCGCGCAAAGTCATCCACCATTCCTCAAAATAAACCGCAGCTTTAGAATCGGGATTGTTGTAATAACCCCACGCTTTCATTTTTTCAATAGCGGGTTTAAAAGCAGAATTTATTTGGCTCATGTCAAGGCAATTCAACATAACAGGCAAGGCTTCCTGCGCAAACAGATTGTAGTTATCGTTCTGCATCTTCTTCATAAACTCCACATCAATTTCTTTTCCTTCAGTAAGAATTTCATTGATGCGCCTGTTGCGGAACTGCTCGTAAACACCAACACCCGAATAGTAATACGGATAAGTAGAATCGGTAGGATGCTGATTGGCACTGCTTACAAAACCGCGTTCAGGGTTTACGCTTAACGGATTTGCTTCAGAAGGAATAAAATCTGTCCACTCATCTTTATTGGTGGTGCCATCGCTCACAAACTTTCCTTGCTCCGTTGCTTTGTTGCGGATAGGAAACTTGCCTTGTTCCTTTATAGCCACATCGCCACTCCGCGAAGCAAAAACAAAATTCTGCGCAGGGCAGGTGTATGTTTTTAATGCATTGGTATAATCGGAATAGTTTTTTCCTTGGTTTAATAGGTAAAATGTTTTGAACTCGTTAGAAGGTAAATGGGCTGTCCAGCGCATGGCAAGAAATTTTTTGTTTTCCGCCACTCCAAACGTTTCATCAAACACCACAGGACCAAAGCGGGTATATCTAACTGTATCGTTAAATTCCTTTGCACCACGAACCTTGTAATGCTCCACCCGCATTTCTGTTTTCATCCATTGACCGTTGTATTCATATTCATTCCTTGTATCATCTTTAAACTTCAGTTTATACCAATCGCGCACATCGCGCCCGGCATTGGTTACTCCCCACGAAATAGAATCGTTAAAGCCAATAATTACAGCCGGTGAACCGGGCAAGGTTGCGCCATACACGTTCATGCTTGGCGAAACCAAATGCATTTCATACCAAATAGAAGGAAGCGATAATTGCAGATGCGGATCGTTGCAAAGAATAGGCTTGCCGCTTTTCGTTTTGGTGCCATTAACCGCCCAATTGTTAGAGCCGTTTATTTCATCGGGTTTCTGTAATGCGTTAGCATACATTTCTGACTTCTGATTTCTGATTTCTGTATTCGACTGCTGACTGCTACTGCCAACAGCCTCAGAACTCCACTTCGTTCCCACCGGCACAATCGGATCATCGCCCGCCCAGTAATCGGGATATAATTTTCTGAAATTCTCTTCACCAAAAGTTGTAATAAAGTTGGTGTTCTCAATATCATATTCGTAAACCGAAAGCATGTTAGCCATGTTCTTTAGCAACAAAGCCACTTTAATTGGTTGCCATTCTTCCGGCTTATAGTCAAGCAGTTTATATTCCAGCGGATAATTTTTTGGGGTCAAATTTTTTATGTATGCATTTACGCCTTTGCAATAAGCGTCAATCAGTTTTTTACTTTCCGGGTCTTTGGCAATAAACTCTTGCGCTGCTTCTGCCCCGTATTGCATTCCTATCCTGCGTTGCAGTCGGTCGCTCTCCAACGCATTTTCCCCGGCTACCTCGCTAACTCTACCTGCTGCATTGTGCGTTTGTACTTCCATTTGCCACAAGCGGAACTTAGCGGTAATAAAACCTTGCATGTAATAGAGGTCTTCATCGTTCTTGGCAAATACATGAGGTACTAACCGGTCGTCAAAGTAAACTTTCACTTCATCTTTTAATCCGTCAAGGTTGGCTTCTTCATCTTTCCACGCTTTTACATTTTCAGCATTTTGCCAAAAGCCTGTAAACGGATTTAAGAATTTTCCGAAAGGAGGAATTTGCCCGAATTTAGTATTGAGCGCAACAACAAAAGCAAGTGTTATTAGCAGAGAGAGGAGAAGTTTGAAATATTTCACCGTATAAGTTTTGCGTGAAGATATTTATTTGATGAATTTACAGAAGTTGCCAAACAAGTTGGTATTTCACTTCTAATCATAAATACTTTTCTTCGATTTATGGCAGAAGAGAAAAATAGCTTTTGGAGAACAGTTGTGATATCGTTTTTGTTGGTAGCAGTATTGTGGATTGTTTTTCTGCTTCAATACTTTGGAGTAATTAATGCAGATGAATACGGCAATCAACCGCATCAAATAGCAGGATTGAAAGGAATTTTCTTTTCTCCGTTTCTGCACGGTAGCTTCGAACACTTAATTTCCAATACACTTCCAATTCTTGTTTTGTTGGTAGCCTTTTTAAATGCTTATCCGCAAGTTGCCCTTTTTGTTTTGGTTTTTATTCACATCGTCAGCGGCATTATGGTTTGGACTTTTGGGGAACCCAACAGCAATCACATTGGTATCAGCGGAATTATTTATGGTATTGCTGCGTTCTTGGTTGCCTCTGGTATTTTTCGTAATGACAGAAACTCGGCTGCTCTAGCCATTTTTGTTGGGCTAATGTATGGTGGAATGGTTCTAGGCTTTATTCCAACACAAGGCGTTTCATGGCAAAGCCATTTATACGGTGCACTATGCGGAGCATTTATGGCAATAGTTTTTCGCAATACAGATTTAGCTACACCAACCGAAACCGAATTAGAACAGCCGGAGGAAGAGAACCATTTTTTTGAAAGCGAAGAAAAGCAGTCAACCGAAAATTAAATTTCCGCTAACTGAAATTGATTTGGGCTGGCAATTAGCTGGAAAGAGCGAAGATGTTTATCAGTTTCTTCAATGGTAATAAGGCAATCGTTCTCGTCCGTCCAATTAAATTTTACGTTTTCGTTATTCAAGTCAGAAGCTATTACCTCTAAGAGTAATTTCCCCTCTTTAAAATCATAAGCTTTCACTGTAATTTCTGTTTTGAATGGGTCTAAAGAAGTATCGCGCTTGGCAGATATTTTAATTTTTACTTTCCCGTTAGCCGAAGTGTTTTCAACAAAAGCCAAAGTTTTACCGGTGCAAGAAGAAAAAAACACTACAACAGATAACAAAAGTAAGGATAGCAGTTTGTGCATTTTTGGTTTATTTTAAGCAATGTAAAAATAATTTAACGAGGTTTTATATTTTAGCCATCGTTATTAATCATGTTTTAAACTACTTTTTATGCAAAAGAAATTTTTGTCGCCCTTGCAATTGCTCTTTGTTTGCTTGTTTGCTTTTTGTTGCATTGGCTTAGAGGGCTGTAAAAAAACAGACGATGTGCAGATAGCTTGCACATTAACTTCAGTTAAAGCAAATGCCGCAGTTATCAATTCAACTTTAAATCCTGCCAAGCAAGGCGTTGCTGTTCAGCTATCCGTTTTTCTTAACGATTCACTTGTAAATAAGATAAACAGAACCCATAATGGGAATACAAATTTCGACATTCCAGGATTAAAAGCTAACACTGATTATAAAGTAGAAATTAAAATTATTAATGACCCTAATTTAGTTGCTGAACCTTGCGCTACCACTTTTAAAACTTTAGAAAGCAATACCCCTCTTATTACCACTAGTCCGATTGCAAACATAACACCTGCCGGAGCAGATTTAGGAGGTAATGTTACTTTTGAAGGTCTTTCACCGGTTTTAGAAAGCGGTGTTTGTTGGGCTACAACAGTAAACCCGAATATTGCAAATCCTCGCATCGCACTTGGCACAGGTGTTGGTAGTTTTTCCACTACGCTTACTACTCTTAATCCTTCTACCATTTACCATGTTCGAGCTTACGCTAGTACCGCATCTGCATACTTTTATGGAGCTGACTTACAATTTACTACGTTAGCCGTAATTCCAACCGCACCTACGGTTGTTACTACTGTACCAAGTGCCATTACGCAAACAGGTGTATCTACTGGTGGAAATGTAACTGTAGCGGGAACTACAGCAGTTACGTCGCGTGGTATTTGTTGGGGAGTTACTGTGAATCCTGATATTACAGGAACAAAAACTACCAATGGTACCGGTACCGGTATTTATACAGTTAATCTTCCATCATTATCGCCAGCTACTACTTATCACATTCGTGCTTATGCTACTAATAGTATTGGTACATCGTATGGTGCAGATGAAGTTTTTACAACTTTGCCAATTGTTGCCCCTAGTGTAACCACTGCTGATATCACTATTTTTACACAAACTACAGCTACTGCAGGGGGGAATGTAACAAGCAATGGAGGTGCAAGTGTATCGGCATTGGGTGTATGTTATGGCACAAATCCTAGCCCTGACCTTACTGGGCCATTTACCAATGATGGTAGCGGTACAGGAAATTATACTAGCCCGCTTACCGGTTTAAACCCTGGCACTCTTTACTATGTTCGCGCATATGCTACAAATACTGTCGGAACTTCGTACGGTGCAGAGAAAACTTTTACTACAGCACCTTAATGGTTAAGGCTTAAGGAATTTGATATTTCGTTGCAGTCCTTTATACTTGGTGCGCTTAACCGGTGAACCTTTAAACAGTTTTTTAAAGGTTTCTTCATTTAGTGCTTCCCAATCTTTCCTGTTCATGTTTAATAAGTCAAGACTTGGTTCAAATTGCGGCTCGTTATGCTGTTTAGCTTGTGAGTTAATCGGGCAAACCTGCTGACAAATATCACAGCCAAACATCCAGTTTTCGAACTTGCCTTTCATTTCTATTGGAAGAATTTCGTCTTTCAACTCAATAGTAAAATAAGAAATACACTTACTGCCATCTACTTTGTAGGGTTCGTAAATAGCATCGGTAGGGCAGGCATCAATACATTTGGTGCAAGTGCCGCAATAATCTTTTACCGGTGAATCGTATTCTAATTCTACATCCAAAATAATTTCTGACAGAAAGAAGTAAGAGCCATTTCGCTTAGTCAATACATTGGAATTCTTTCCCTGCCATCCAACTCCGCTTCGCTTTGCCCAAGCTCGCTCTAATACCGGTGCAGAATCAACAAAGCATCTTCCGTTTACTTCGCCCACTTTCTCTTTAATGAAAGTGAAAAGCGATTCTAATTTCTCTTTTACAACATCATGGTAGTCTTTCCCAAAGGCATACATTGCCAGCTTAGGCGCATCATCTTTCTGTTTTCGCTCTGTATAATAGTTGTAAGAAAAGCTGATTACACTTTTTGCGCCATCTACCAGCAGGCGCGGGTCAATGCGTTTATCAAAATGGTTAGCCATATAACTCATTTTGCCGTGCAGGTTCTGGTTTAGCCATGCTTCAAGTATTCGCGCTTCTTCATCCAACGGTTCTGCCTTCGAAATACCGCAGGCATCGAAACCTAAGCGCAGGGCTTCACGTTTAATTAAGGTAGTAAGCAGGTGCTTATTCATCGCATAGTTAGCTGTTAAATAAAACAATAATCTTATTGTTTGTTTAATAATTGCTGAATGATTCGATTACTTTCGGCAGGCATTTTTGAAACATAAAAAAGCAACATGAAAACTCTTCTGAAATCTCTCTCTGTATTTGCTGCCATGTTGTTCTTGTTTCATAATGCGGCTAATGCAACGCTACCGGTTGCTATAGCTGATGAAGAGGAGTGTAGCGAAGAAAGAAACATGAAAATTCTTTCGTGGAATATTTATATGCTGCCTAAAATTGTTCCTAGCAAAGGAAAATTAGAACGGGCGCATGCAATTGTAGAGGAAATTATAAAAACTGATTTTGATGTAATTGTTTTTCAAGAAGCCTTTTTGAAGGGAGCGCGTGAGGTTATTGGTAATGGCCTAAAAGATATTTATCCGTATGCCTACGGCCCGGCTAATGGCGAGAAGTTTGACATAAGAATTAGCAGCGGTGTTTGGGTATTGAGCAAAACTAAATTGAAGTTATTGAAAACTGTGCAGTTTAAAAACTGTGCTGGTAACGATTGTCTTGCCCGTAAAGGAGCTATGCTGTTAGAAGGCGAATGGAACGAAAAGCCTTTTCAAATTTTAGGAACGCATTTGCAGGCAGATGGTTTTGATAAAATTCGGGAGAAGCAGATGGATCAAATTTATACAGAGTTATTGGCAGAGAATAAGAAAGAAGGAGTGCCGCAGATACTTTGTGGCGATATGAATACCGAAAGCGAAATGAAAGAACACTACTGCGCTATGCTGGAATGTTTAGATGCACAGGATGGTGATATCAGTAGTATTGAAAAATGCAGTTACGATGGGGAGAGTAATCCATTGGCCCAATCGTTTGGTGTAAAAACAAAAACCAATTACGACTATATTTTGGTGCGTAACAATGGCATTAAGATGAAAAGCATGAAACGCTTTGTAAGTGTAATGCGCAAGGGAAAGAAATTTCTATCTGACCATTATGGTGTGGTTTGTGAACTTAAATTTTAGAATCACCAACTATAAAAAGAAAGGCCACGCATTGCGTGGCCTTTCTTTTTATAGTTGGTGATGGTTTTAATCTTCAAATCCTTCAGCAAAATCTGTTGGAGGTGCTGCGGCAACCGGAGCGTTTTCGTTGGTATCGTCTGCTGCTTTGCGGTTGTTCTTAGCTTCTAAACTTAAAGTAGCATGAGGAACAATGCGCAATCTTTCTTTAGGAATCAATTTGCCGGTAACGCGGCAAATACCGTAAGTTTTATTTTCTACTCTCATTGATGCTAATTCCAAGTTACGTATGTACTGATGCTGACGCGAAATCTGATTCATTAAGTATTCCATTTCAGAAGAATCGCTTCCTTCTTCCATGTTCCATGCCTTGCTGCCTGCTTGGCTTTCGGTATGGTTATCTAACGATTCTTTCAGGTTCTTCAACTCTTCGCGAGCAGAAGCTAATTTACCATCAATAAGGTCTTTAAATTCTTTTAATTCTTTATCACTGTAGCGCAAGTTCAAATCTTCCATATTTTTCTTCTTAGCCGACTTTACCGGTTGCGGTTGCTGTTGAGGCTCTGGTTTTGGTTGTGGTTTATAAAGTTGTTTTACAAATGGTGTTACGTCATTTTTTACAATTCGTTTCACCTCTTCCTTTTTAGGCTTAACGGCCTTAGGTAATTTTTCTGCTTTAGCTGGTTTTACAATTGGCTTTGCAACTGGTTTAGTAATTTTTTTAGCTACTACCGGTTTAGCTTTAGGGGCAACTTTCTTTGCCACCGGCTTAGCTTTTGCTACTACTTTCTTTTTAGCAACCGGTTTTGCTTTTACTACTTTCTTAGCCACAGGTTTTGCCTTAGCCACTATTTTCTTTTTAGCTATTGGCTTTGCTTTTACTACTTTTTTGGCAACAGGCTTTGCCTTTTTAACCGGCTTAGTAACTTTCTTTGCTACCGGTTTGTTTTTTGTTTTTGCGGGTTTAGCTTTAACAACCGCCTTCTTGATATCTTTTCCTTTAGACTTTGCCATGTTTAAAAATTTAGCCGCGAATTTAACCAAATTGTTTATTGTCGCCATTGAGTTTAAAAATTTAAGAGCGCGCAAAAATAATAAAGCAAACAACAGTTCAAAGGCTTTATAAATTGGAGCTAAGTCAGGCTAAAAAGTGCCAGGTGTTTCATGCAGAAAGGAGAGTTTCAAAAATTTTTATTGGCTTTTCGTTTTAACAAGAAAAGCGTGGCTACAGTTCAGGCAGAATTGACAGTTGGGGGTATTCACTTTCCTGTTTACATAAACGAATTTTGGACAGCACAACAGCGTCAGGCAAATTCTATTCACGAGGTTTCGTATCGCGCTTGTTTTAAGCCGCAGTTGCCACGATTTTTTATTGAATTATTTACCCAAGAAGGCGATACGGTTTATGACCCGTTTAACGGCAGAGGAACTACAACCGTAGAGGCCTCGCTATTGAATAGAAATGTAATTGCCAACGATGTAAACCCGTTGAGTTTAATTTTTACTCGCCCGCGAATTTCTATTCCTTCTTTGCAAAACATTGAAGAACGTTTAGCGGAAATTAAGTTTACTAAAAACCTTAAAGCCGATATTGACCTATCGATGTTTTATGAAAAGGAAACACTGGCTGAAATTGTTTCGATTCGCAATTATTTAAAGCAACGTTTGTTGGATGGGAAAGAAGATGATATTGACCGCTGGATACGGATGGTTGCGACTAATCGGTTAACCGGACACTCACCGGGCTTCTTTTCCGTTTATACTCTTCCTCCTAACCAAGCGGTAACGGCAGAGCGGCAGAAAAAGATAAATGCTACACGCAATCAACAACCTGATTACCGCGATGTTAAAAAGATTATTCTAAAAAAATCGAAGGCTTTAATGCGAGATGTAAAAGCAGAAAAAGGCAATCCTGTTTCTGCCCAATATCTGAACTGTGATGCTGCAGAAACTAAAAAGATTAAAGCTGGTTCAGTTTCGCTTACCGTCACTTCTCCTCCATTCTTAGATGTGGTGCAATACGCTTCTGACAACTGGCTACGCTGTTGGTTTAATAATATAGACATGCAGAAAGTGGAACGGCAAATTACCATGAGCAAAACTGTAGAGGAATGGAGTGGTAAAATGCAAAAAGTATTCAATGAACTCTACCGAATTACTAAACCAAACGGAGTGGTTGCGTTTGAAGTAGGTGAAGTACGAAACGGAAAAATAAAGTTAGAAGAGGCGGTTGTTCCACTTGGTTTAGATGCGGGTTTTTCTTGCGAAGCCATTTTGATAAATGAACAAGTCTTTACAAAGACTGCTAACATTTGGGGCGTAAGCAATAACAGTTCAGGAACTAATTCGAATAGAATTGTTGTTTTTAGGAAATGACGCTAAACAGAAAAGCCCGATGAATTTCATCGGGCTTTTTTTTAAGAAATTGGCGAGTAACTATTTCAACTCTACTTGTCCTAAACCAATAGCGTATCCGCTTTGGTAAACTTCTACTTTATAAGTTCCCGGTGAGGTAATGTTTTGGCTCCAGTAAACGCTAATCTTTTTGTTGCTTTGGGCATAGTCAAAATCAGCTTTTTTGCTGTATTGAACATCTTGTCCGTCAGCTAACTTTAATGTTCCTGAACCTTGGTCAGCAACAGAAATAGTTTCGCCCTTCGGGTTAATAATTCTAACATATAAGCTCAAATTGCCAGCATCTAATACTTTGTTATCTCCGGTTTCAAAAGCAATACGAAGGCTCTCTAATTGCTTAACGCGGTTAACGGTTACTTCTTTGCCGTTGCTCTTCTTCTTAACAGCTGTAACTTCTAAATTCTTTAATTGAAGTAAAGAACCTAATTCTACCTTTTTGCTCAAACCTTGGTTTTCCTCGCTAAGTTTAGAAGTAGTTTGTTTTTCGCTGCTCAAGTCAGTTGAAAGCTGTTGATTTTGGTTAGTCAACTGCGTATTTTGCTCTGTAAGTTCTTCTATTCTCTTTTTCAAATCAACTACCGAAGCTTCAAACTCTGCAATCTTAGCTTTAGCGGCTGCTAATTCTTTACCTGTCATTTTACCTTTGGCAAACAAACCGGCAATTGTCTTTTTCTGATTGTCAATTTCTTCTTGTTTAGCAACAATTTCCGCATCTAACTCTGCGTTCTTTCCTTTAAACTGCTCCAATTCCATTTTTTTAGAATCAAGCGTATCGCTTAAAGCTTTGAAATCATTTTCCAAGGCAACTTTTTGTTCGCCTAAGTCTGTTTTTGCTTTGTTGGTAGTTAAGTATAAATAAAGTGTTCCGCAGTTAAGAAGAAGCAACAGCACAATAATGCCGATGTATAACTTCTTGTTTCCTTCGCCTTGATTGGTTTCCATTTTTTTATTTTTTGGTTTAATGAATTAGTGTGCAAGATAAGAATCTTGCGCATTGTAGCCATCAATAACGCTGTTTTGTAAATGCAACACGCAGCTTATAAGCATGAATATTGTCATAAGTTTTTTTGCAGTTCTGCTGCATCAAACAATATATTTGCAAAAAATCTTTCACCCATAAACAAAACAAAAAATGAAAAAGGTATTTTATGCAGCAATGATCATGTTCGCTATTGCTTTTACCGGACAAACCACACAGGCGCAAGCCTGGGATAAAAGCACTAAACTGCTTGGTGTTGGAATTGGAGGTTCTTCTTTTTTTCATATTGACAATAGTTATGGCACGTCAATGCAAATTACCGGTCAGTTAAATTTCCAAGGAGAATTTGGTGTGCATGATTATGTCGGAGTAGGCTTCACAACTGGTGTTGGAGGTAGAGCACGATATTCTAGAGGATTAGGTTATTGGGGTGGCTACTACAATCCTTATTACAATTATAACTATAGTAATGGTGAGGTTAATGTGCCGATTGGCGTGTTGGCTAACTTTCACTTTTATCAATTAATAGCTGACAAAATAGGTAAAGATATTCACTCTGATAAGTTAGATATTTATGCAGGATTGAATGTAGGTTCGGGTATTGCCGCAGTGTTTCGCACCAATGAAACGCGTATAGTGCCTATTGCCTTTGGTGGTGTGCAAGCAGGTGCCCGCTATTACTTTACCGATAAAATTGGTGTAAACTTAGAGGTTGGGTTCCCTAAGTTGGTTCACGGAGGAATGGTGTTTAAACTCTAAGTATAAAATTCTTTCAAAAAAAAGCCCGATGAAAATTTTTATCGGGCTTTTTTGTTTCTAGCTGTGCTACTATTCGGTAAACTTATAACCCACACTTCTTATAGAGTGAAAATGCTTTGGGTCCGAAATGTCTTTTTCAAAATACTTTCTGAAATTGGTAATAAAATTGTCAACGGTGCGGGTAGATGGATTTACATCATAGCCCCATACATAGTGAAGAATTTGATTGCGCGAAACCACGGTATCTTTTTTATCAACTAGCAGTTTAAGTAAGGCAGCTTCTTTCTTGGTCAAGGTAATTTCTATACCGTTAGCTGTTTTGGCTATGTAGGTTACAAAGTTTATCTCGTTATCGCCAAACTTATAGGTTTTACTCGGCTCTGTCTGCGAGCCGCGGGTGCTGTGTTTAATCAAAACCTTTACCCGCATTAATAGTTCTTCTAAATTAAATGGCTTGGTCAAATAATCATCGCCACCTAATTTAAACCCCAGCACTTTATCCTGACTGGAATCTTTAGCGGTAAGAAAAAGAATAGGGGTATTGGTGTCGGCCATGCGAATGTTTTCGCAAACCTCAAAACCGCTAAGCTCCGGCAGCATTACATCTAATATGATAAGGTTAAAGCGCTGCCCAACGGTTTTCTTTAATGCCTTTTTACCGGTGTCGGCCACTTCTACCTCGTAGCCTTCCAGCTCTAAATTCAGTTTAATGGCTTCCAGTAAATTTTCTTCATCTTCTACTAATAGTATGCGCGGTGTCATAGGCTGATTATTTACTGGTGGTGTATAATTTATACGGGATAAGATTACACTGAAAAAAAATAAGAAGTGTCACAGAAGTGTAAAAAAACGGGTGCAACTAAAAATAATTGAACAGCTCAGTTTAATTTGGAAGAACTTTTAATGCGGGTAAAGGTTTTAATTAAACACAGCACCCGCGGCTCGCAGACAGAGCCGAGTAAAACGTATAAGTTTGGCGATAACGAAATAAACTTTGTTACCTACGTAGCCAAAACAGCTAACGGTATAGAATTGACCTTAACCAAGAAAGAAGCTGCCCTGCTTAAACTTTTGGTGGATAAGAAAGATACCGTGGTTTCGCGCAACCAAATACTACATTATGTATGGGGTTACGATGTAAAC
>CAMBIM010000034.1 GCA_945867505.1 Chitinophaga pinensis | reverse complement strand
TTGACAATTACTTTAAAGAAAAAGGCATTTCTAAAAATGCCGATTACCGGATGGTGATTAAAACATTGGTGATGTTCTCGCTTTACTTCATTCCGTATGCGCTTATTCTAAGCGGAGCATTTCCTCTCTGGGCAATGTGGCTTTGCACCGGTATAATGGGTTTGGGGTTGGCAGGCATTGGTATGAGTGTGATGCACGATGCGAACCATGGAGCTTACAGCAACAAAAGCTGGTTGAATCAATTGCTAGGGTATTCTCTGAACATAGTTGGAGGCGATGCTTTCAATTGGAAGATTCAGCATAATCAACTGCACCATACTTACACCAATATTCACGGGTTCGACCAAGATATTCGTCCGCGAATGAATTTGCGTTTAACACCTGCGGTGAAGCGGAATTGGTTTCATCGGTTTCAGGTAGTGTATGCTTTTTTGCTGTATAGCCTGCAAACTTTCTTTTGGGTAGTAGCAAAGGACTTTATGCAGTTTGGCTTATACCTTCAGTTTTACTCTGATGAAAATAACAAGAAGGAAAAAACTAAACGTCTGCTGAATATTGTTTTGTTTAAAGCTATTTACTACATCTATATCTTGGTAATTCCTGCATTGGTTTTAGACTTGGCATGGTGGCAATTGCTTATTGGTTTTATGACCATACACATGGTGGGCGGACTTACGCTTACTACCGTTTTTCAGTTAGCGCATGTGGTGGAAGGAACAGAATACCCTGAACCGGTGAACGGTGCAATGGAATCGGAGTGGGCAATCCATCAAATGAATACCACTGCCAACTTTGCTCCGCGCAATAAGCTACTTACTTTTTATGTAGGCGGATTGAACTACCAAATAGAACATCACCTGTTTCAGCGGATATGTCATGTTCACTACCCTGCTATTGCGCCTATTGTGCAGCAAACGGCAGAAGAATACGGCATACCTTATATTAAGAACGACACCTTCGGTTCCGCTGTTGCTTCGCATGTTCGCCTTCTCAGGCAATTGGGCTTGCAGGAAACCTTGAAGATGGCTTCTGATTTTTAGGGAGTAAATAATTAGTGCGTTATGTTTTAATTAAAATGTAATCTCAAAACTGTAAAAGAAATTTGCGATAGCTACAAACAATCATCTGAAAGTTTGGTGCGTGAGTTAGCTAACTGGAAAGACGAAGATCTTTTAGTAGAAACAGAAATATATGGCGAGAAATGGAAGCGCGGTGTAACCCTCGATATTCTGATTAAGCACCAAGCCCACCACCTCGGACAATCGGAAATTATTATGCGCTACTATAACTTAAAAGTAACCAGTGTTTAAGGCCCTGCTTACGAAGAATGGGCAGCGTATGGAATGGAGGCGATGAAGTAGTGTTATTGCTTCAACACATTCCTCGCAATCAACTCCTTCATAATTTCATTCGTTCCTGCGTAGATTCTTTGTACACGGGCATCGGCATAGGCGCGGGCTACCTGGTATTCCCAAATGTAACCGTAGCCGCCATGCAGTTGCAAACATTCATCAGCAACTTTGCTTTGCAAATCTGTCAGCCAGTATTTAGCCATAGAGGCTGTGGCCTGGTCTAACTTCTTTTCGCAATGCAACTCTACACAGCGGTCAATAAAGGTGCGACCGATAGTAATTTCAGTAGCACATTCTGCTAACTTAAATCTTGTGTTCTGAAACTCTGAAATTGATTTGCCGAATGCGTTTCTGTCTTTAGTGTATTGAACAGTAGTGGCTAATACACATTCTGCTGCTGCAATGGCGGTTAGGGCAACTACCAATCTTTCCTGCGAAAGTTCGGTCATTAAATACTTAAATCCTTCACCTTCTTTGCCTAATAAATTTTCCTTTGGTACTTCTACATTTTCAAAAAACAACTCGCAGGTATCTTGTGCGTGCAAGCCAATCTTCTCGAAAGGTTTTCCTTTAGTAAAGCCTTTCATGCTCGTATCAATTACCAAAAGCGAAGTTCCTTTTGCTCCTTTGCTCGGGTCGGTTTTTACAGCCACCACACATACATCGCTCAAATAACCGTTGGTGATAAAAGTCTTGGAACCGTTTACCAAATAGTAATCGCCTTTATCAACTGCATTGGTGCGGATGTTTTGCAAATCGCTACCGGCACCGGGTTCGGTCATGGCAATAGAGGAAATCCATTCGCCCGATACTAACTTTGGTAAATACTTTTTCTTGGTGGCTTCATTGCCGTAGTGGTCTATGTAAGGTGTTACAATATCTGAATGCAAAGGATAACCTACAGCAGGACCGGCAGCACCGGTGCGCGCTAATTCTTCGGCAACAATGGCGTTGTAAAGGAAGTCTTTTATTCCCAAGCCACCATATTCTTCTTCTACCTGCATACATAAGAAACCAGCTTCGCCAAACTTCAACCAGCTTTCGCGGCTAACCATTTGGGCTTTTTCCCATTTGGCGTTATTGGGTGTAATCTCTTTAGCAATAAAGTCGCGCACGCTTTGCGCAAACATTTGGTGTTCTTCTGTGTAGATATTTCTTACCACTTTTTTTTGTTTTAGTGCGCAAGTATAAATAAAAAAGCCGCCAACATTCCTTGCTGGCGGCATCCCTTTTTTTCGAGCGATCTGATTAAGGGAATATTCCCATAGCGTAGTAGCTATTTTTGATTTTGTTGATACTAACGGCAAAGGCGGCAGTGCGAATATCTATTTCAGATTTTCTGCGCTTTTTAAATTCGCGGATGTCGCGGTAGGCTTCAATCATGGTGTCTTCCAAACCGCTGTTTACTAAATCAATTTCATCGGCACCGTGTATTAAACTTTCAATGCGTGCTTTAGGGACTGTTTTTCCAGTAAGTTCTTCAATTAACTTAATGAAATCAGTTTGGTGTTTTTCTTCCCAACGTTTTTGCATACGACCAAAACGAACGTGCGAAAGATTCTTTAACCATTCGAAGTAAGAAACAGTAACACCACCCGCATTAACGTATATATCCGGAATAATCATTACCCCTTTCTTCAATAAAATATTTTCGGCAGCGGGAGTTACCGGGCCGTTTGCGGCTTCAGCGACAATTTTTGCTTTAATGCGCGAAGCGTTTTTTTCTGTAATCTGTTTTTCGAGTGCGGCAGGAATAAGAATATCACATTCTAATTCGAGAGCTGAAGCGGAATCTGCAATAACTTTTGCTGCGCCTTTGGTGTAACCTTTTACCGATTTTTTTTCCTGACGGTATTTGTACAAGTGGTCGATGTCAAGTCCGTTTTCGTCATACACTGCCCCATCGGCTTCTGCAATGGCAATAACTTTTGCTCCGTATTGCGTAATGATTCGTGCAGTATGGTAACCTACATTACCAAGACCTTGCACAATTACACGCTTGCCTTCCAAGCCGGTTTCAAGACCAAGATCTTTCATATCGTCTTTGTAAGAACAAATTTCATTTAGCGCATAAACCACACCGCGACCGGTTGCTTCGGTTCTGCCGTGAATACCGTTTTGCGAAATTGGCTTACCGGTAACACAACCGTAGCCGTTTATTTCACCGGGGTTAAGCGTAACATAAGTATCAAGAATCCAAGCCATTTCGCGTTCACCAGTTCCGTAATCGGGAGCGGGAACATCGATGCCGGGACCGATGAAATTCTTCTTTACCAACTCGGTAGTGTAACGTCTGGTAATGTTCTCTAATATTTCAGGAGAAGTTTGACGGGGCGAAATTTTAATACCGCCTTTCGCTCCACCAAAAGGAACGTCAACGAGTGCGCATTTGTAAGTCATTAAAGCAGCAAGAGCCATTACTTCATCCTGGTCAACTTGTAGCGAATAACGAATACCGCCCTTGGTTGGCATACGGTGGTGCGAGTGTTGAACACGGTAAGCTTCGATAACGCGAACTTCGTTACCATACTTTACCGGAAAATTCATTTTATAAATACTGTTGCAGGTTTTTATTTGGTCGAGTAACCCCTGCGGTGCGCCCGTGAAAGGAGAGGCTTTGTCGAAGTAGTAAGAAACGCTATCAGAAAAACTTAAATTCTTTAAATCAGGAGATTCCTTTTTGTCTGGCATACATTTGTTTTAGTGAGCAATATCCGTTTGAGCGGTTAGCAAACCTATACGAAATATTCAGTTGCACAAATGATTTATGAACAGTAATAAAGGGTAGTAGACAAGTGTTAAAAGATGCCGGATGTATCAAACGTTTATACCAATAATGAAAAGCTATGTTCGACCCCGAAGGGGTCGGACAAAAGATTGTTTATCTTTCTATAAACCTTCAATCCCTTCGGGATTGTTTTAATGAATTCCTTTTTCGCTTAACCAGCGTTCGCTTTCTAAGGCAGCCATGCAACCGGTACCGGCAGCGGTAACGGCTTGGCGGTAAACTTTGTCCTGCAAATCGCCACAGGCAAACACACCTTCTACATTTGTTTTGGCGGAACCTGCAACGGTGGTTACGTAGCCTTCGGTATCAGTAGTAATAAAATCTTTAAACACATCGGAGTTTGGTTTGTGGCCGATGGCAACGAAGAAGCCAGTAACGGGTATTTCAGTCTTTTCGCCCGTCTTGTTGTTTTTAATGCGAACGGCTTCAACCGTATTTTTGCCTAGTACTTCATCGGTTTCGCTGTTCCAGTAAACAGTGATGTTTTTGGTATCGAGCACGCGTTGCTGCATAATTTTAGAAGCGCGCATTTCTTCTCTTCGAACAATCATGTGCACCTTGGTGCAAAGCTTGGCTAAGTAGATTGCCTCTTCGCAAGCGGTATCGCCCGCACCAACAATGGCTACTTCCTGATTGCGGTAAAAGAAACCATCGCAAACCGCACAGGCGCTAACGCCCGAACCGTTCAGGCGTTTCTCGCTATCTAAACCCAACCACTTGGCTTCGGCTCCGGTAGCAAGAATTACGGCATCGGCTTCTACTAACTTCTCGTCATCAATCCAAACTTTTTTAGGGGAGACAGAAAAATCAACTTTTGTAGCCATGCCGAAACGAATATCGGTACCAAAGCGTTCTGCCTGGTTTTTGAAATCTTCCATCATTTCAGGGCCAAGAATTCCTTTGGGGTAGCCGGGGTAGTTTTCTACATCCGTAGTATTAACCAATTGTCCGCCTTGCAGCAAGCCGGTATACATAACAGGTTTTAGACCCGCGCGCGCGGCATAAATAGCAGCGGTATAACCTGCAGGACCTGAACCAATAATTAAACAGTGAAATTTTTCTATTACGTTACTCATATTATCATTTTTAGCGTGGGCGAAAATAATATTGTGAAGCAATTGGATAGGGGTGATTAATAAACATTGGGAAATGTTGCTGGTCAGGCGACCACAACTGTTCGGAAGAAATCCTGAAAGGATGAAATAATTATAGAAAAGCAAAGAATAGTTGAAAGAACCCTGAAAGGGTGAAATCTTATGTCATCCCTTCGGGATTTTGTTTCTAATCGTTATGGTTGCTATATAAATATCAGCCCTTCGGGCTTGCAAATCCATCTTTCGAACAGTTGTTGACAGGCGACCAACAACAGCGTAGAGAATGTTTTAGTTAAGACCAATGAATATTTGGGTTGGGCGAAGAGTGTAATTGGCAAGACGAAGACCAATTTAAGGGAGGCGGAGATTGGTTTTGGTGAGGCGAATTAAGATTTTGGACATGCGAATGAACATTTTAGTTACACGAACGGAAAAATTGTCAAGGCGAATGGAAATTTTGTCGAGGCGAATGGGTAAATTGTCGAGGCGAATAGGTGTTTCGGGCTATTTTTGAACAACCACCTCGTAATACTTAGTAGCATAACCCGCCCAAACACCAAGCCCATTGCTGATATTACTTTTAATGCGAATGGGTTGCGAGAAGGGACTATCGCCTCCATCGTTTTCGAGTGTGTAGAAGAAGTCGTAGGTTTTGGAGTCGATGTTGCTCCATTTTACGCTAATAGTATCACCTTTATAGAACAGAAAATTGGTATTGAAATCAATTTTGGCGTTAGGGTCTTGCGCGCGTTCAATGGGGAGCGCTATTTGTAAGCCTACCCAAAGTTTATCGTCCCACACACTGCCGCCTGTTGTGGGAGTGTAGTAAGGTTCGCTATTGCGTTTTGTTTTGTAGCGGAGGAAGTTGCCAAAAGTATCGGGCACCGAAACGTTGGAGTAAAGTGCTACCATAGAATCGCGATACCTTGCATCGGTAGCTTCGCGGATGCTGATAGAATCCATGCCCACTGCCGTAGGAATGTAAGTAGTGGAAATAAGGTGAATAGAATCGCCACCGCTGAAGCCAGGGGCTTTAATATTAAGCGCGTAAGATGTTCTTTCTTTACCCGTAAAACTTGCTGTGCCAGTTAAAAAATAATTTGCAATATCCGGAATGGTATAAACGCAAACGTTGGGAATGTTAGCAGAATCAACGGTGGAAAACCCTAAGGCATTTAGCAGGATGTCCTGTTGTTCTTGCGGAAGGTTTAAGCCTTGCAGACATAGTTCTACCAAAGTAGTTGAAGTGCCATCGCTACCAGTTACGGTAACATCTGCTCCATGCACAAAATAGTTGCCGAGGTTGTTCAAATCTATAGTGCCGAAAAACTTTTGGCTCTTGGTAAGAATAACAACGGGTGGCGCATTGTTTTCTATAGTGCCTTCAACCACCACCTGCTCGGCAGAATCGGGGATGATTACGTCAATGGTTTTGGTGCAGGAAGAAGCGAGCAGGCAGTAGGCAATTGGTAGTAGGTAATAAATGAATTTGACGATTTGACGATTTGACAATTTGACGATGGTGTTGCAAATCCAAAATCTAAAATCTAAAACCTGAAATGAATAATTGTTCGCTGTCATGTCTTAGAATTTAAAATTCCAGGTTATGCTTGGCAGAATAGGGAATAGGGAAGCCTGCTTTGCTTTGAATTGAATTTGTTTGGTGTTGTTACCGGCAGAGGTGCTTGTGCCGCCACCAACATCACCACCAGAGTCTATAAAAATGAAAAACGGATTCATCCGGTTGTAGGCGTTGTAAATAGATACGCTAATATCTGAAGTGAAATTTATTTTGCGTTTCTTTTTAGGTAGAATGGTGTAAACAAAACCTAAGTCTAACCGATGATAAGCGGGCATAAGGTACCAGTTGCGTTCGCCATACACATAATGCACTTTTCCTTCGTTTAAGAAAAACGAAACGGGTAACGTAGTGCGCTGACCGGTGGCATAAACCCAAGTGGCAGAAATTTTCCAGTGCTTGTTTATTTCATACATCTGCACAATGCTTAAATCGTGTCTGCGGTCGTAACGGGCAAGAAAAGGTTTGCCGCCATTTATTTCAGGGAATTGTCGCCATGTCCAAGCCAGCGTGTAACCAATCCAACCTGTCCATTTCCCTTTAGCTTTCTTGATAAAAAATTCAGCCCCGTAACTGTAGCCTTTGCCGTAAGTAAATTGATCTTCTACATCGGCCGTAATGCTACCTACGGCACTTTCGCCATATTCAATTTGGTTCCATAAATGTTTGTAGTAAACTTCAATAGAAGTTTCAATCATATCATCTTTGAAATTGCGGAAGTAACCAACGGCAGCCTGCACACCAATTTGCGGTTTAACGGCAGCGGTGCTTGGTACCCATAAATCAATTGGAAGAGTAGTTGTGGAAGAAGAAACCAAATGAATGTATTGGTTGTTTAGCGTTACACCCAGTTTAAAGCTGGATTGTTTATCGGTTTTAAACCGCATAGAAAGGCGTGGCTCAATACCCCAATAAGTTTTAATATTTTCTCCGGTTTTGTAGTTGAGAGTATCAATTGCTCTGCCGGCATTGAACACCGTTTTAGAGAATGGACCCATGAAGGTAAAGAGCGAAGCACGCACACCTACGTTTAACTTTAACCAAGATGTAGCTTCAAAATCATCTAAAAAATAAAGAGAAGTTTCATGCGCGTATTTGTTGCCTTGGTTGGTGGTTTTAAAATCTACCGAACCGGCACTACCGGTAGCGGTGTATGGAGTAAATACGTGGAAGTTATATTGCATGCCAAATTTCATTTGATGCCCCAGAATGGGTGCATAATCAAAATCCATTTTGGCAGTGGCTTCGCGCACTTTAGAATTGAGGTTGAATTTTAAATCCTGAAAACTGGTGTTGGCTTTAAACCCAAAATCGTTGTAAATAAACATGGTATTCAAGAACAACTTATCGCTGAACAAGTGATTCCAGCGCAAGGTGGCTGTTGAGTTACCCCAAGGGAAAGCAAGTTTGAACACACCACCTGGTGCCTGAAAGTTGAATACATCGCGACCAAAGTAGCCACTTAAATAGAGTCGGTCGCGGTCGTTGATGCGGTAATTTATTTTGGCGTTAATGTCGTAGAAGTAATACGAGTTACCGGCAAATGAACCATCGCCAATTTTGGGCAGAATGGGTTTTAAGATTAAGTCAATGTACGTTCTGCGGGCAGAAAGAATAAAGGAACAGCGGTTCTTTTTAATAGGACCTTCTACGGTCAAGCGCGAAGAGATGATACCCAAGCCACCGGCAACGCTCCACTTTTTCATGTTGCCTTCTTTCATCTGTACATCTACCACGCTGGAAATTCTTCCGCCATAGTCGGCAGACATACCGCCTTTAATCACTGTCATTCCTTTTACAGCATCGGAATTAAAAACGGAGAAGAAACCAAAGAGGTGACCGGTGTTGTAAACAACGGCATCGTCTAACAAAACAAGGTTTTGGTCGGGCCCGCCACCGCGAAC
The DNA here is from genome assembly GCA_945867505.1 of Chitinophaga pinensis. Lineage (GTDB taxonomy): Bacteria > Bacteroidota > Bacteroidia > Chitinophagales > LD1 > Bog-950. The sequence goes on along the minus strand of CAMBIM010000034.1, from coordinate 9,018 downwards.
GTAAAACCCCGAGTTGCCTTCACCGGCAGCCATAATGCCAGGAAGGAGTTGAATGGTTTTAAGAATATCTACTTCGCCAAACAAGGCAGGTAAAGATTTTGAAACTTCTACTTTTAGTTCCTGCCTGCCCATGTCCGTGCTTTCGAAGTTGTTGCCTTTTTTTTTACCGGTGATAACTACTTCCTGAATTTCGGTAGCGGCTACGCCCATTTCTAAGTTGAGCCGAATGTCTTTATCGAGAACAATTGTTCTATCTAAAGTTGCCAGACCTACGTAGGAAATTTTGAGCGTGTAAGTATCTGTAGGTAGAGTGATGGAGTAAAAACCGTATTCGTTAGTGTTAGTGCCCTTTCCAAGTTCTACTACATAAATAGAAGCTGCGAGCAGGCTTTCGCCATTAGAAGCATCTTTAATGTAACCACTGATTGTGTGTTTTTGTGCGGTGGCGCAGTAGGCAGTAAGCAATATGCAATAGGCAAAGAATACAAGTTTTCTCACTGATGATTTTTGAAGCGCACAAAAGTAAAAACTTCAACAAGGTAGGATCTGAAATTTTCGACAACTGCAGGGGATATGGAGATTACATTTGAATAAATACTCCAAGTAATTCTTCTTAATACAACCCAATTCTTGTAACTTTTTCTAACCTATTTGTGTAACTTCCGTTTAAGTTAGGTAGAACTATTACGTGAGCATCTTTACAAGAAGAAACCTCTTACTGTTTTTTATGTTTCTGTCTGCGCAAAATATTTTTAGCCAGAAGATAAATGGCGAGATATTTATCCCGATGAATAACCGCAGCGAAATTTGGTTGAAACCGAGAATAGATACGCTGGAGAATGGCAAGGAATATGAATTTAAGATTCGTGTTTCGCCCGAGTATAAAATATCGCAATTCTTGTTTGAGAAAGGTTTAGCCACACAAAACGACAGCGTATTGGTAGTAAAAACCAATAGCAGTAAGTATGGAGGTGTAGATACCGCTACCTTGCGAGTAATTGTAAACAGCATCGGAGGTTCGCGAATTATGTTGTTTCAAAAACGTTTTCTGGTAAAAGTGCCAGAGAAGATGTTTCCACTTATCAGCAATCCTAAAAACAATTTGATAAAAGTGAACGACCAAGTTCTGATGGAGCGCAACAAACCTTACTCAAAGGAAGTATTTCTGAATAAAGCTACCATGAGCATGTATGATAATGAAGCAACCATGAATGCGCTGAAAGTTACCAGCGTAACTATATCGCTAATGGAGCGCGAAGGCAAACAATTTTCATCGGTTGGCGATACCTTGAGTTTAGATGCGGTGCGCGAAATCAAGAAAATAAGAAATCCTATTCCTGTTTATATCAAAGTTGACGGCACAAATGGCAAGACAAAAAAATCGGTATGGAACCGTGTTATAGTTTACGCGGAAGGGAATGAGTAATTTTTGCTTTTACTCGGGATGATAAACCGACTCTGCCATTTTCATTACATCCTCTTTCTTTAAACTTAACGGGCGCATTTCCTGGCGACTGAAGAGTTCCATCTGGTCGTTATAATGTTTGCTGTGTTCGTTTAGCGAATTACCCATAGGCTGCAATGAACTTAAACTTTCAACCCCGTTTTTACCAAACGAAGCAAACATGGTATACGTGTCGCCATGCTCTACTTTATAAGCAAAGCGCTCTTTTACTCTTTTAGGATAACTTGGGCTAAGCATATCAGGGAAGCCGCGCAACGGCAAATCTTTATTGCCGCGAATCATGCGGTTGACTGTTCCCCATTCCACTTTAATAGTTCCAAAGTTTGCGCGTAGTGTATCGCAGGTCGAGCGTAAAGTGTTTGCCCATTCATCCTCGCCTATTTCAAATCCCAATACAAAATTAGCATCGTCAAAATGATGTTTGTCGAAAACAGTTTTAATGGTTAATCCCAATAAAGTAGGGGCAAACTCATTGATGTTGGAAATGCGGTTCCAGTCCTTCAAAATCTGCACCGGTTCTATTAAATCGGGGAAGCGGGTAATGTCTAAATCGAAAAGAGGTTGCAGCGATTTTGCCATTGTTCCCTCACGAGATAGCTTAATGTCAAATTTCAAATCATGTATATCCTGCAAGCTGAATTTATCTTTTGCGGAAATTAATTCTGTAAAGCGTTGTGCGCGGTTATTATCACCGGGGCGTAAATCCATTAGTTTACGCGAGGTATAACAGTAACCGTTTTGTGAGCACTCCACGCTTGAAGCATGAAAAGGTGTGTTGTTGGTATTGAACACATAACCGCAACTCGGGTTAATTGTTTTAGGCATACTATCGAGCGGAATTAAATTTGTCCAAAGCGTTTTAGATGTGTTGCCTGGGACTAAACCGCTCCAGTCAATAGTAGTATCGCGGTCGGGCATCATTCCGTGGTGGATGTAAAAGATACTGTCTTTATCATCGGCATATACAATATTGAACAACGTGATGGCGTGGGTGCGAATGGCATTCCAGTATTCTTCATAATTTTTTGCCTTACTCATTTTATACAACTGCTCACCCGTTTTTATACTGGTGTTGGCGGGAAAGCGGATGGAATAAAAGTTATTGCTCTTTCCGCTTTTAAGCGTAGCTCCGTATTTGCTCCAGTAAGTCATCTTCTTTACCGGCAACACAAATTGTCCTTTCTTACTTAAGTTCACTTTCAGCCAAACAGGTTTCTTCTCTAACATCAACCAGTTGCCATCAAATTCGTATTGCAGTTTATGCTTTGGGTTCATGTATAGCTTAAATACATCTACCTTATCAAATGTGTTCCAGGTCATACCCCAGCCCAGGTGTTCGTTTACTCCCATAGCCAATGAAGAACTGCCCTGAAACATACAGCCTTCAATGTTCAATCCTTCTTCGCTTTGTAAGTGCGCTTCGTAAAACGAAAGCAGTCCATCCATACCCATGTGTGGGTTGATGCATATATAAGTTTTACCGTCCACAGTCTTTGAACTATTCAAGGCAAAAGCATTAGAACCAACCGATGGTGTTTGGTGCTTTGGAAATTCAATTGCTGTGTTATCAAACTTACCGCCCACAGCATCGCCCACTTGATTCTGCACCCAACTTAAGCCCGACATAATAACTACATAACAACTCACCATATCCTGCGAGGTAATGGGGAACATTTTTTTTACCGTTACTTCTTTCGGATGTGTTTTAGCATAAGCGTTGATGCCCTGCACAAACCCATCCATATATTTTTTGAATTCTAGCGATAAATCTTTCTCAAAATTCCTTTCTACCAACTCGTGCGCACCAATGGCGTGAACAAAAAAATCGCTCTTGGCTCCATCAATACCATCTTTGCGCCCCATAAAACTTTTACCGGTGGCTATCAATCCTTCTATTACCGGAAAAGCATCTTCTGCATTTGCCCAAGCCAACCCATAAGCCACCTGTGCATCAGTCTTACCAAAGATATGCGGAATGCCAAAGCTATCGCGCACAATGGTTACATCGCTTGGTTCGATTTTGGGAAAGGTTTGTTGCGAAAAGGCGGATACCGGTAAGATGATAGAGGATAGACAATAGACGAAAGATAAAAGCAAGTTACGTTTCATTCAGCAGTAGTTTTGGATGTGCAAAGTCGATTGCGAATGTAAACGAATGGAATACATTATGTCATGAAGGGACTAATAACAAGCACTAAGGAAAAAATTTAGCGAACCCTAGTGTTCTTAGTGGTAATACCTTCTAAACTTAATAAGTTCTTTCCAACACAAACCAGCTAAACGCGCGCAGGTTAAGTTTAACCATGCTGTCGCGCAAAAGTGGGTCAATCTTCTTCCATGCTTTTTCAAGTATCGCTTTGGCTTCGCGTTCGCAAAGTTCAATAGCGCCAGCTTTGTCGAGCAAGGCAACGGCTTCAGCAATCAATTTAAGATTCTCTGTTTTCATACTTACTATCTTCCAAAGGCGGGCACGGTCTTTTTTATCAAGCAACGGCATAGCCTTGGCAATTGGGTAAGTAATTTTACCGGCAGTAATGTCTTCGCCTTTAGTTTTCAAATGGTCTTTAAAACCTTTCAGGTTGAGGGTGTCGTCAATAATCTGGAATGAGATTCCAAGCGCTTCGAAGTAATCGCCCATGGCATCAATCTGTTCATCGGTTCCTTCGCCAAGCATTACACCAATGCGAGCCAGATATGCAGCCGGTGCGGCCGATTTTAACCGGTGTGTAGCAATCACTCTCTTTTGTAAAAGCTTAGCTACTTCATCATCTTTCAATGCATCGGGCATCATGTAATCCAGTCCGTAAATATCCATTGCCTGTCCGCTATGCGAAGCGCGCATGGCTTCGAAGTAGGCGTTGTAAATCTGCACCTTGCCTTCAAAACTCTTATCTACATTGTAAATACAATATTGTCCCACAAAATAAGCACCTGTTCCGCTGTTAATAGCAGTAGCCTCGCCATGCACTACGTGCGCTGCTGGTCCACCTCTCCGAACGGTTGATTTATCCTGTACATCATCTACCATCAATGAACCAACGTGCATTAGCTCGGGAAGAGCCAACCAGTCTATAGCTACCTGCGAGTTTCCACCTACAGCATCGCAACAGGCAATGGTGGCGTAACTGCGCCAGCTTTTTCCGCTGCGGTCGGTTATTTCGCGAATAGGTCGAATAAATTTTTCGATGTAAGCCTGTTTATCTAAACCTTCGGTTAAGTGCTTGTTTCCTTTTTTAGAAACCAACTCTTCAAACTTCTCTTGCCCGAATTCTAAAGGAAGAATCTTGCGAACAGAATTTAATGTGGCTTTAGAAACAGCTTTCAAAAACTCTTTCATGTTACTGCTGTTCACAAATCCATGACGTTCGATATAGGCAGGGCCCGAAACTTTCTTGCCCTTCATCTTGCCTTCTACATTCATTCTTCCTTCCCAAAATGCTGGTTTTGAAATAACGGTAGCAAACTCCTGATTAGGGAAAGCAGCCGTAGCCACAACTGAAACACCAAAGTCCGGTGCTTCCAGTTTCCATGCTTCAGGATATTCATTGAAGGTTCTTGTGCTCGTCCATGTTTCACCGGCAGGTTTTAAAGTAAAGTTGGTAGAGTAGTGACGATTACCTGCTTTGTCTATCATAATAATGAAAGAGCCGCAGTCCTCACCGGTCTTTAAATCTATCAAATCGTAAGCAGTTAACTCGCAACCGTTGTTTAACTGCACCGCAATCCAGTTCCACGACACATCTTTTTTCATGTCGCCTTCTTTCTGCGTTTCTTTTTTAGCATGGCAGCCAAACTCATGGTCGTACCAACCTGAACCTTGTTGAACAGTGAATTTCTCTTTCTTTATTTTTAAGCTGCCGGTTACTTTACACTTAGGTATAAAGTAGTAGAACATATCTTCGGCACTTACTCCGCGCACCACACCGTTATCTCCATGGCGTACCGGTTTCTTTAAAGGTTTGAAGTTGATGTCCACACCCAACTCCAACTCTTTATGCGAAAGATGCAATTGGTAAGAACCATCCTTTAGTTTCTTATAGGTGTTGCCATCGTAATTTAAGCTCAACGTGGTATGCGAAAGCACCGGTGTATCTTTTAATAATTCATCGGGGTAAGGCATTACACCTTTGCTCAGCATTTCAATAGCGGCCCTCTTTATGTAAGGGTCTTTAACCAATTCCCCTTTTTTTAAACGCTCTAAACCAAGTTTTGGTGCGCGTTTATCTACCAGCGAAACGGTATGGTATTTCTTTTCTTTTAAATCTGAAATTCCCCAAATAACTGAATAAGCGTAGTCGGGTTTGTTTGTTTTTTTGTCAAAAGAAATGGCATGTCGGAAGAACGAAGCGAAGAGGGAGAACTCTCTTCCACCATTCGATTTTAAGTGGGTATGCATATACCACCACTCCGTAGAGGAGGAGGCATGCGGTAAGTCGTGAATCTTTAAATCAATGGGGCCGTCTTTAGGCCAATCGGCTGCAAAAAATTTTGACGGTTCGGTAGGTTGTGTTTTGTTCATAAGGCGCGCAAGAAAACATAAAAATTAATTTCCCGAGTATGATTTTTGTAACCCTTTAATTTAGCCAAATAAGTTTCCCTTGCCGATAGAAATTTTGTGTTTATCATTTGTGTTACTTTATTACGCGCTCCGTATTTTTTAAAGCATCTTTTTTAAAAAAGATTTGATTTGCGGACGGTTTTAACCGATAAATTACTTTTGACCCAATGGCGGAGAACGAAAAAGAGATTGCGGGATTTTCGAAGATGGGCAAACGCGAGAAGATTGCGTGGCTGGCTAAGAATTTCCTTTATGCCAATCCGGTGGAGGTGGTAAAAGAGTTTGCCGAGTATTGGCATGATAACGTGGAAGCGCAGAAATTGTTAGATGGATTTAGTGAAAACACACTAACCAACTTTCCGGTTCCTTTTGGCATTGCTCCTAACTTTCGCATAAACGATGTGGTGTATGCAGTTCCTATGGTTATAGAAGAGAGCTCCGTAGTTGCTGCTGCTTCTAACGCTGCCAAGTATTGGATAACCCGCGGAGGGTTTAAAGCGGAAGTTCTTTCTACTAAGAAGGTAGGCCAGGTGCATTTTATTTATCAGGGAGCCAGAAGAAAATTGTTCTCCTTTTTCGATACGATTAAGGAAGAATTGAAACAGGGTGTTAAACACATTACTGCCAAAATGGAAGAGCGCGGTGGCGGTGTAGTAGATATGGAGTTGATTGATTTTACCGATGCAGAGAAAGACTACTATCAACTACGCGCGTATTTCGAAACCGTAGATTCGATGGGTGCTAACTTCATTAACTCGTGTTTAGAAGAATTCGGAATTCAGTTGCAGGCAAAAATTGCCGCCAGCAATAATTTTTCGGAGAAGGAGAAAGAGATTGAAATTATCATGTGCATTCTCTCCAACTACACTCCGGAGTGCTTAGTTCGTGCAGAAGTAAGTTGTAAGGTAAGCGAACTCGGAACGTTCGAAAACGGAACAGTAAGTGCCGAAGAGTTTGCCGCAAACTTTCAACGCGCAGTAAACATTGCGCGTATTGATCCTTATCGCGCAACTACGCATAATAAAGGCATCATGAACGGTATTGATTCCGTAGTGCTGGCAACCGGTAATGATTTTCGTGCGGTAGAGGCCTGTGCGCATACTTATGCCAGTAGAGATGGCGTTTACAGAAGTTTAAGCGAATGCAAAGTAGAGAACGGAATCTTTAAATTTTGGTTGACCTTGCCTATTGCTATTGGAACTGTTGGTGGTTTAACTTCGCTGCATCCCCTTGCAAAGCGTTCCCTTGAATTGCTTGGTAACCCGAACGCAAAAAAGCTAATGGAGATAATAGCCTGTGTTGGGTTGGCACAAAACTTTGCGGCTCTTCGTTCGCTTACTACTGTAGGTATACAAGCAGGGCACATGAAAATGCACCTCACCAATATTCTTGCAGGGTTTAAAGCCACTGATGAAGAAGTTGACAAAGCCAAGAAATATTTTGACGATAAAACAGTTAGTGTTTCTGCTGTTAGAGAGTTTATAGAAACCCTTCGTAAATAACTTTACAGAAGTTTAGAAACTTCTATAAAGTTTACCCCATGCAATGAAACTACGAATTACAAAACAAGAAGACGAACTAAGCTTTTACGGTCATGGCAAGTTGCTGATAACCGGTGAATACTTTGTTTTAGACGGAGCGCAGGCTTTGGCTGTTCCCACTAAGTATGGTCAAGGTTTACGTGTTAAGGAATTACACTCTGCCGAAAATATTTTATACTGGATTGCGCTCGATAATAAGAACAAGCCCTGGCTGCAATTTACTTTCGACAAAGAAACATTTACCTGTTTCAATACTTCGCAAGCAGAAGCAAAGGATTTAACCGCCATTTTAAACGCTGCACGTGAACTAAATCCTGAATTCCTTTCTGAGGCAAAAGATTTAGCCGTAGAAACCCGTTTAGAGTTTCCGCGCGATTGGGGATTGGGTTCAAGTTCTACCCTTATTCATTGCATTGCTAAATGGGCGAAGGTGGATGGTTATATTTTGTTGCAGAAATCTATTGGCGGCTCCGGTTACGATATAGCAAGTGCTGCGCATGATTCTGCTATTCTTTATCAGCTTATAAATAAACAACCGCAAACCATTGCGGTAAACTGGAAACCGGTGTTCAGCGATAAGATTTATTTCGCACACTTAGGTAAGAAGCAATCATCGCCACAAGCCATTAAGAATTACCGCGAGCTGATAAAAGATAAAACACACGGGGTAAACGAACTAACGCGCATAACCGAAGCGGTTCTTAGATGCACGGATTTAAAAACGTTTGAAGAGTTAATAAACGAGCACGAAATGTTTGTTGGTGCTCAATTGCAGCAGATGAAAGTGAAGGATTCCCTCTTTGCCGATTATTGGGGAAGTGTAAAATCGCTGGGTGCCTGGGGTGGCGATTATGTTATGCTGACGAATGAAAGAACAGAAGAAGATTTGAAAGAATACCTTGCCACAAAAAATATAACCACTGTATTTAAGTGGGATGAGATGATTTTCGCGAATCAATCTTAAACTTGCGCCATGAACGAAATTAAAAAGACTACTTGGAGAAGCCCGAGCAACATTGCTTTGGTTAAATATTGGGGAAAGAAAAAGGGTGTTCAGATTCCTGCCAACCCATCTATCAGTTTTACTTTAGATCAATGTTACTCTGAAACAAGCGTAGCTTTGGTAGAGAAGGAAAAGAAATCGAAAGATATTGAACTGCGTTTTTACTTTGATGGCAAGGCCAATATGGCTTTTCAATTAAAGATGATTAAGTTCTTCGAAAGCATCCGCAAGGACTTCCCGTTGCTGACTCAATATGGCTTGTTGATTCATTCCACCAATTCATTTCCGCATTCATCGGGGATTGCTTCATCGGCTTCGGCTATGAGTGCATTGTCGATGTGTCTATGCGATTTGCAACAGCAACTGGATAAGAAAAAAGTATCCGATGCTAAGTTCCTTCAACGCGCATCGCACTTTGCGCGTTTGGGTTCGGGTAGTGCTGCGCGCTCGG
>CAMBIM010000033.1 GCA_945867505.1 Chitinophaga pinensis | reverse complement strand
AATATTGGCTTCAAACTCCGGTTAGGTGCTTTTGCTAAAGGTAATAAAGCAAACCAAGCAGGAGTGGAGCGGTTGGCTAAGAAAGATGATTAACCTATCTGCTTTCAATATATTTTACACACAAATCAACTGTAGCTTCAATTCCTTTTTTATGCGTGCGCTCTACACCGTGCGATGCGGCAACACCGGGACCTATTAAAGCAACTTTATAATCTTTACCAGCTCGCAATGCGGCACTGCCATCGCTGCCATAAAAAGGATAGACATCAACAGCAAATGGAATGTTATTGGCTTCGGCTAACCCCACCAACTTCTTTCTAAAATCATAATCGTATGGGCCGGTAGAATCTTTGGCGCAGATAGAGCATTTTACTTCGTTGCCTTCGCATGCATCGCCTAATACACCCATGTCAATCACCAGCAATTCGTTTACAGTATCGCTATAGCCAACCGTCCCGCCATGTCCAACTTCTTCGTAGTTACTAAAGAACAACTCTACCGGTGGCGCAATGTTTTTGTCTTTACAGTAACGCGCAATTTCAAACAGCACAAAGCAACCTGCTTTGTTATCCATAAACCGAGATTTGATAAAGCCATTTTCGTATTCGCGGTAGCGTGGTTCAAAGGCTATAATATCTCCTACGCCAATGTTGAGTTTTGTTACGTCTGCTTTATTGTAAACTTCTTCATCCAGCCGTATGTGCATGTTCTCTACAGTCCGGTTGGTGGTTTCTCTATCCATATTTGCATGTGCCGATGGATTATCGAAGAGGAGAGTACCAGTGTAAACTTTTTCTTTCAGGGTAATAATGTTCACATACTCGCCTTCAGCACTGGTAAGCAGTAAACCACCCAACGGACTAAAATTTAAAGTGCCGTTGCTTTTAATACCCGAAACAATAGCGCCTAACGTATCCACATGCGCGGCAATAGCTAAGGTTGGTGCATTACCTAGTTTGCATTTTACAGCTCCTTTGTTGGTGTATTCTGGTTGATAGCCAATGCTGGTAAGTTCATCAAAAATATATTTACATGCCTTGCCGGTGTAGCCGGTAGGCGAATCTATGTTTACTAGTTCTTCGAGTTTTTTGTAGTTCATCATGTTCCTGAATAATGTTTGATAATTAAAATTTATCTGCTGCTGTTATTTGTAAATAGCAATCAATTCTTTCCCGTTACTGCTTTTCATAGCCCGATACATTCCTTCTGAATTAAAGGGCAGTTCAATATTTCCGTTTTTATCAATAGCAATTAAGCCGCCCTCGCCACCAATGGCTACCAGCTTTTTCATTACTACTTCGTTGCAAGCTTCTTTAAGCGAAAGGCTTTTGTATTCCATTAATGCGGAAATATCGTAAGCCACTACCGAACGAATAAATAACTCGCCATGACCGGTACAGGAAATAGCGCAGGTATTGTTGTTGGCATAAGTGCCTGCACCAATAATTGGGGAATCTCCAACGCGACCAAATTTTTTATTGGTCATGCCACCGGTAGAAGTTCCTGCGGCTAAGTTTCCGTTTATATCTAATGCTACTGCACCAACGGTTCCAAATTTCTTATCGCCTTGTGTTTGCACATTATGGTCTAGGAAAGTTCCGTCAGCTTCTTTTGCTTGTTGCCATTGCTCGAATCTAAAGGCATCATCAAAGTATTCATCGGTTTCAAATGGCAGGTTTATCTTCTTAGCAAATTCTTCTGCTCCTTCTCCGCACAAAAAAACGTGTTCGCTTTTTTCCATTACCGCGCGAGAAAGCGAAACCGGGTTTTTTACGTTCTTAATTAAACTAACTGCACCGGCACTTAAATCTTTACCGTTCATAATGCTGGCATCCATTTCGTGTGCGCCTTTGTTGTTGAACACCGCGCCCTTGCCTGCGTTAAAGAGAAGACAATCTTCTAAACTGATAATAGCTGATTCTACAGCATCTACCGAACTGCCTCCTTTTTCAAGAATAGCGTAGCCAATATGTAATGCTGCTTTTAATGCAGTAGTGTATTGTTGTTCTTTTTCTTCCGTCATGCTCGAACGCAGAATAGTTCCCGCTCCGCCATGAATAGCTATTCCGAAGTTCATCAGCAAAATTTATTTGAGTGCTTGTGCTAAATCAGCAATTACATCTTTTACATCTTCTATTCCTACGCTTAGGCGAACCAAGCCATCGGTAATGCCATAGGCTTCTCTTTGTTCTTTAGGAACAAACGAGTGGCTCATACTTGCCGGATGTTGAATTAATGTATCAATAGTGCCAAGCGAGGCGGTCAGTTTACAAAGTTTAATCTTCTTCATAAATTTCTCACCGGCTTTGTAACCTTTCTTTAGTTCAAACGATAGTACACCGGCAAAATTCTTCATTTGTTTTTTAGCAAGTGCATGGTCGGCATGTTCTTTTAAGCCGAGGTAATTTACTTTCGAAACAGCGGGATTTGATTGCAGAAACTTGGCTACCGCCAATGCATTAGCGCAATGTTGCTCCATGCGCAGGCTCAATGTTTTCATACCAATATTCAGCAACCAGGCATCGAAAGGTGCGCAGATAGTTCCGTTCAGTTTGCGAATTTTCCAAATCTGCTTCTTTATCAACTCTACATCGCGCCCAACTAAAAAGCCGCTTAAGCCAGTGCCGTGTCCGTTCAGGTACTTGGTAGAGGAATGAATAATAAAATCAACTCCGAATTTTAAAGGTTGCTGTAAATACGGTGAAGCAAAGGTGTTATCTACCGCCACCTTGGCGTTATACTTTTTGCCGAGCAAACTCAACGCCTTTAGATCGTAGCAGTTCAGCGTTGGGTTACTGGGTGTTTCGGTATAAATCAGTTTTATTTTCTTCTCGGCTTTTAAAATTGATTCTAGCTCTGCCAAGTTTTTGAAGTCTGCATAAATTACTTCTATGTTAAACGTTTCCTGATATTGATTGAAATAGTCAACAGCAGTACCGTAAATATTTCCCTGCGCCAAAATTTTATCGCCCGGCTTTAAAACACTTTGGTAAAGTGCCGAAAGGGCCGACATGCCGGAAGAGAACACCAGCGCCTTTGCCTTTATGTTTAACCCGAATGTTTCCAATTGCTCTAATTTGTTCTCCACCAATTCTGCATTGGGATGGCTCCACCGCGAATAAATAAATGCTTCAGCTTCACCCTTAAAAACCTGCTGTGCTTTTTCGGCACTTTCGTAAACGTATGTAGAGGAAGTAAAAATAGGAGAAGCGTGCGGTGTAATGATTGTCTTACCAAAGTTATCCTGCGAGGTAATTGACGCGAAACCGAGTGCTTTTTTTTGATTTTTAGATTCTTTTTTCATTAGCTATAGACACAAACATAAATGATAAAATAAATATGGGTGATTATTTGTCACACTATAGCCAGACCGGGCAATTCTTCCAATGAATTCAATTTCCAATCGGCAATTATCAGTTTTGGGTTATTGAAATCTTCGGGGTAAGGCACGGCTACACATTTCATTTTGGCAGCTTTGGCCGCCAGTATTCCGTTAAACGAATCTTCCAGCACTAAACATTTATCTGCCCGCACATTTAAACCATTAGCTGTACGTATAAAAACCGCAGGATTGGGTTTGCCATGTGTTTCGTGCTCGGCAGAAACCAATAAATCAAAATAGTGCTCAATCTTTAACTTCTTTACAGTTGCTTTAATTAAGCGCATGGCAGATGATGATGCTACTGCCATCTTGATATTCTTGCTCTTAAAAAAATCTAACGAGGTATGAACGCCTTTCATAGCTTGTGCATGATGAGTAATGGCGCTTTCCATTTCATCTAGCACTTCATCATGAATCTGTTGTTTGCTTTTGCCTGCCCATGGTTGTTTGTGATACCAATGTTCCACTACTTCATCAAAGCGGAAACCGGTAGTTTCCATGCAGTCCTTTTCTGTAAGTAATAGGCCAACTTTGGCAAACACTTTCATTTCTGCCAGTCGCCAAAATGGTTCGCTATCAATTATCAAACCATCCATATCGTAAATTACCGCACCAAATTGTTCCATTCTATACTAATATTGCGCTAATAAAATCTGTTAGTTGGAATCTATCATACAATTCTTTTCACACTTTATTGAGCCCACTCCTAAAGCCGCATTATTGGTGGTGCTTAATCTTATTTTGATTGAGAGTTTACTCTCTATTGATAACGCAGCAGTGCTGGCCACTATGGTTATGGACCTGCCGGAGAAGGACCGTAAACGGGCTTTGCGTATTGGTTTAATTTTGGCATATATTTTTAGAGGAACGGCTCTCTTGTTTGCCGGTGCGCTTATTAAAATTAATTGGCTGAAACTGGTGGGCGGAGCCTACCTGTTGTATTTGTGCGGACACTTTTTTTATAAAGAAATATTTAAGCACGAGCATATTCTGGAGATAGAAAAAGAGGAATTGAATGAAGATATTAAGCACCCTAAAAAGCGCTTTGGCTTAAACCAGTTTTGGAGCACGGTGCTTATGGTTGAAGTAATGGATATGACGTTTTCTATCGATAATGTTTTTGCTGCTGTGGCTTTTACCGACAATATTTATTTGGTTTGTTTGGGTGTGTTTGTAGGTATTATAACCATGCGTATTGTGGCAGGTTATTTTGTAAAGCTGATGGAGCGGTTTCCTTTTCTTGATACCATAGCTTTTTTGATTATAGGCATTTTGGGTGTAAAACTTTGCCTTGCCTTTTACTGTGCCCAGTTTGGTGGAGGCTCGCACTTGTGCCAGTTGCTGGAAAGTGAGAAGGCAGATTTGGTGTTTTCCCTTTCTACTGTGGCCATTTTTGTATTGCCAATTTTGTCATGTATGCTTTTGGGTTTCCCGAAGGGTAAGAAGTGAATTACCTTACCAAAGTTACATTGCCTGATTGCGCATGTTTCTCTCCATTCATAAAAGAATACTCTGCATACCAAACAAAAACACTTAGAGCTTGATTGATTTCCTGATAAACGCCATCCCAACCTTCGTTTACATCATTGGTTTCAAAAACTTCTTCACCCCAACGGTTATAAACGCGAATGAAATATTTCCGCAGGTCGATAGAATATTTGGGTTTGAAGAAGTCGTTGGCACCATCACCGTTAGGAGAGAAGGCAGTAGGGAAATAAATATAGCTGGGGCAAACATCTTTATACACAATAGCCGAATCTGTAGCGGTGCAGTTGTTGGCATCGGAAATGGTAATGGTGTAACTGCCTTCATTTAGCCGGTTGATAGATAAAGTATTGTTGCTATTCGACCAAAGGTAAGTGTAGGGCAGGGTGCCACCGGTTGCTGTTACTGTAATTTGCCCGTCAGCACTGCCATAGCACGAAACATTCTCTTTATTCAACACCAGATTAATACCCGAAACATACGGCACAAAAGCATCTGCCGAAACCGAACAGCCTGCCGCATCGGTTATAGTAACGGTATAATTACCTTCCGCCAAACCGGCAATGGAGTTGCCCGTTCCGCCATTGCTCCAGGTAAAGCTGTAAGGCAAATTTCCACCGTTTGGGCTGGCTGTGATACTTCCCACGCTGGTGCGGCAGGTATCTGCCCCTATGGCAAAACTGCTGCTGATAAAAGCAGGTTGGCTAACCGTTACGCTGGCGGTTACATCGCAAAAATTAGGCGCGCTGATCGTTACATTATAAGTTCCTGCGGCAAGATTAAAAGCCGTGTCGGTGGTTTGTGCAGGCGATGTATTCCATGTGTACGTGTAGTTGCTACCCCCCGCAGCAGTAACAAAAGCATTACCGTTATTACCACCGTTGCAGGATACATCAATGCCCGAAGCGGTAGCAGTAATCGTTTGTATCAACTTGGTAATATTGGCTGGCGAGCCACAGCCTCCTCCTGCGGTAAAAGTTACATTGTAATTGCCCGTGCCAGTATAATTATGCGATACCGTAAGGCCGGTGCCCGTGTTACCATCGCCAAAAAGCCAGCTGAATTGGTTGGGGCATAAAGTATAGTTTCCCGTAAACGTGATAGTGCTGCCGTTGCAAACCGAAGTAAAGTCTACCACCGGTGCTGGAGCTTCGCCAATGGTTACATCATCGAAGGCAAAGCCATCATAATCGTTGCAGGTGGTGCCCGATCCAAACGCAAGCCGGAAAATTACATTCGGCTGACCGGCTAAATTACTCATGCAATGTTTGGCTAATTTCCATCCATTACTTCCGCTACCGCCCTGGCAGCTTCCGCTCGTCTGCTGCACATTGCCGCTCCAGCCTTCTTTAGGTGCAGCAAGTCCGGTAAGGTTGGTAACATTGGAAATATTAAACCAATTGGCAAGATTGCAATCCGCAAGGTCGCTGCTGCTGCCTACATTTTGCCAGGTTGTTCCTCCATCTATCGAAGATTGAAAGGTGGCACCATCGTAACCTCTTTCTGCTTCCCAATAAATATTGAAACTTATATAAGGATTTAGCAGCGAACTGAAGTCAAAGCAGGGGCTTTGCGAATACGAGCGCTGGCCAAAACTGTAGAACGAGTTGGTTAATCCACCTGTAACCCAACAGTTGTTTCCACTGGCGGCTTGTGCAATTTGTGGTTTGGAAATTAATCCCCAAATCCAGTCGTTGCCAGCACCGCCACTTACCCATGTGCCGTTGGTAGCTTCAAAATTTTCTGTGTAAGGATAGGTGCTAATGCACTGCGAATAAGCGAGTATGGAGAAATGAAGAACTAAAAGTGAAAGACAGAAACTGCGCATAAAATTATGTGAACAAAGGAAGTAAAAGCTAATACAAGGCTAACTTTTACTTCCTCCACCCATCTTATTAATACTTAAAATCCTTGAACGTTTTCTTTATAATGTCTATGCAATCGTCAATCTGCTCTTTGCTAATGCACAAAGGCGGAGCAAGGCGAATGATATGATGGTGAGTTGGCTTCGCCAACAATCCGTTTTCGGCAAACTTTAAGCATAAATCCCAACCGCAGTTTTCATCTTCTGTTTTCAAAACTATTGCATTCAACAATCCTTTACCGCGAATGAGTTTAATCAACGGGTGCTTAATCTTCTCTAATTCTGTTCTGAAATATTTGCCCAGGTAAAAGGCATTGTAAACAAGACTTTCGTCTTTTATAATTTGCAAAGCTGCCATAGCCACTTTACACGCCAGCGGGTTTCCACCATAAGTTGAGCCATGCTCACCGGGTTTAATCAAAATCATAATCGGGTCATCGCAAAGCACAGCCGAAACAGGAAGCGTTCCTCCACTTAGTGCTTTACCTAAAATCAAAATATCTGGGCGAACTTCTTCCCAATCGCAGGCAAGCATCTTGCCTGTTCTGCCCAACCCTGTTTGTACTTCATCGGCAATAAACAATACTCCTGCCTTTTCGCATAAGTATTTTGCCTTAGCCAAATAATTTTCATCAGGCACCACAACTCCCGCTTCGCCTTGAATAGGCTCCACCATAAAGCCGCACACATCTTTATCGTCCAAAGCTATACTCAACGCCTTTAAATCATTGTAAGGAACATGAACAAAGTTCGGAACGAATGGACCGAAGCCTTTAAAACTTGAAGGGTCAGTCGATGCAGAAATAGCCAATAGCGTTCTCCCGTGAAAGTTGTTTTCAGGAACAATGATTTTAGCTTTCTTATCCTTAATGCCCTTTACTTCATAACCCCATCTACGGGCTAATTTAATGGCAGTTTCTACGGCTTCAACGCCTGTGTTCATGGGCAACACCTTATCGTAGCCAAAGTATTCGGTAATATACTTTTCGTATTCGCCCAATACCGAGTTATGAAAAGCGCGGGAAGTAAGCGTGAGCTTTTCTGCTTGTTTCTTCATTACATCCACAATCAACTGGTGGCAATGCCCCTGGTTAACGGCTGAATAGGCGGAAAGGAAATCGTAATAGCGCTTTCCATCTACATCCCACATGTATACACCGCGTGCGCGGTCAATAACCACCGGTAGCGGATGGTAATTATGCGCTCCGTAGCGTTCTTCCAACTCAATCAATTGTTCGGCTCTTGATAAGGCAGTTTCTGCTGTCATATTTATGTAAAGTTTGGTGAGGTAAAAATATGAAACGAAGCGAAACGGGTTTAGTTGCTAAAATATGACTGAAAGACAGCAGGAAAACCGGCATGGTTGCGCGAAAAAAATATTCTGAAAATAAAGTTGCCTTTACATACTAAACTTGTTAAAGGTGCGTTTTAGCTGGCTTTTGAACTTGACAAAAGACAAAGCACCATTTATATTGCATGAGCAAATAATCTTTTCCTAACTATTCGGAAAAAATTGTTTTATTTTGCAGTCCATTTCTAAAAACAACTAAACCATGAACTTACAAGAAAAGATTCAAGTAATTGAACAGGATGTAGACATTTTGAAGAAAGGAATCGACCGCGTGGTAGAAAAGTATCCACTATCCATCGGCATATTAGTTCGCGGAAACAAATCGGGTTTATCGGTTACTATCGATAAGAACTTTGATAAAGTTCCAATGGAAGTATTTACACGTAAGCGTTTAGCTCAATCTTAACACCGGCACGTGCCATAAACACGTCCACGCTCATGTCAATCCAAACCTTGTTTAAAGGTTCGGAGTTTAATATCAGCGCCACTGTATAATGCTTGTCAGGAAAAGATTGCAAAAGATTTTCCGGCATAGTGTTATGCACGTTGGTTTCGTAAGAAACCACAAACTCCTTGCGCAGCTTAAGGTCGAAAGGCACTACTACAAATTCGCGCCATTCAAAACTCGAATCGTCTTTAAATACGATTGGGCTTTTAAACTCGTGGCTTAAATAACTGCGTAGGCGTTTTGCTGCCGCTAATGATGTTTTAAATTCTTCCATAATTGTTTGAGCAAAAAGGATTTTGTTTTGCGGGTGCGAAGATACCTAAAGTTTCATTTTATCAGTAATTCTTTTGCGCGCGCTAGCATAGGCTCGGTAAAGTCCAGGTGAGTAACCATTCTTAGCAGCGTTGGCGAGAACGGCTGAACGCGAATATCCTCTTTAGCCAATTGCGCTCCAACGCCTGCCGCATCGGCTACTTCAAAAATTACAATATTGGTTTGCACGGGTAAAACCTTCTTTACCCAAGTCAACTCTTGTAGTATTTCTGCAAGTTGCGAAGCTTTAGTGTGGTCGTCTTTCAACCTCGCTACATTATTATCCAGGGCATAAATGCAAGCGGCTGCCAGTATTCCGCTTTGGCGCATACCGCCACCCATTACTTTGCGCAGTTTGCGCGAACGTTTTATAAAATCTTTCTTTCCAATCAATACACTACCCGCAGGTGCGCCAAGTCCTTTACTGATACATACCGAAATGCTATCGAACAATCCATGCAGTGCTTCGGGCTTTTGGTTAAGGGCAGCAAGTGCATTGAAAATCCTTGCACCATCTAAGTGATAAATCAACCCTTTGGCGCGGCAGAAATCAGAAAGGGCTTTCATTTCTTCAATGCTGTAAACGCTTCCACCGCCTTTGTTTACGGTGTTTTCAATTGCCACCATTCTTGTATTAGGCAGCCAATCATGGTCAGGCAGAATCAGTTCTTCTATTTGTTCTGCGGTCATTCGCCCGTTATCGCCATCGGTTAAGCGGATAGAAACACCGGAGTGAAAAGCCCACCCGCCTGTTTCATAGTTATAAATGTGGCAGATTTTATCACAGATTATTTCATCCAGCGGTTGCGTGTGCGCTTTAATGGCAATTTGGTTGGTCATGGTGCCACTGGGGCAAAACAGTGCGGCTTCCATCCCAAACATAGCAGCAACCTTTTCTTCCAACTGTTTTACCGTTGGGTCTTCGCCAAACACATCATCGCCAAGTTCCGCATTAAACATGGCTTGTTTCATGGCCGCAGAAGGCTTGGTAACGGTATCGGAACGAAGGTCAATCAACATGTTAGATTTCTGATTTTAGATTTTTGAAATGAATACAAATTAAAGCCCACCGCTTAGCTGTTCAACAAAGCGAAGTAAAAGCCTTGGTTCAAAAAGAATAGGAAATATAAAACCAAATATAGAACCGGTAAAGTGCGCTGTGTGCCCAATGTTATCGCCTCCGCGTTTTGCCGAATATGCGCAATACAATAAGTAAAGTGGCCCGAAAACAAACGCAGGAATACCAACCGGTATAAAGAACAAATACAGTTTACCAAACGGATTAAGCAAAATGAACGAGAATACAACAGCCGATACACCACCGCTCGCTCCCAGACTGCGGTAATTGTAATTATCTTTTTGCTTAAACAAATTCCACAAATCAGCCGTGGCAATTGCACCAAAATACATGATTACATAAAGCACCCGCCCTTTGGTTTCAAAAATATTTTCGAAAGATTGTTCGATGTAAGCGCCAAAGCTAAATAGCGCGAACATATTAAACAGCAAATGCGTTAAATCAGCATGCACAAACCCGTTCGAAACCAAACGGTGCCACTCTTTATTACGCCACATTCTATATGGATAGAAGAGCAAATTCTCTAACAGAGTAGTGTTGCTGAAAGCAACAAACGAACTAATACAGGTAACGACAATAATCAGCAGCGTAATGTTCATGGACGCGAAAATAGAATTGTTTATTCGTGGTGATAAGGCTCATTGCGCATAATGGTAAACGCGCGATACAATTGTTCCGAAAAAATAGCCCGCACAATCTGGTGAGAGAAAGTCATTTTACTCAAACTGATTTTAGCATTAGCCCGTTTATAAACCGCATCGCTAAAGCCGTAAGCCCCACCCACAATAAAAAATATATTCTTTACCGACTGATTAAAAATACTTTCCAGATACTGGGAGAACAGAACGGAGTTAAACTCTTTGCCTTTGTCATCTAACAGCACTACAAAATCGGTAGCCGTAATTTTCTTCATTATCAATTCGCCTTCCTTCTCTTTTATCTTTTGCTTATCGGCCAATTTAATGGCAGAGTTGTCAATTATCACCTCCTCCATTTTGGTATAATGATTAATGCGCTTGCGGTAATCATCGCAAATACTTTTTATTTCGGGCGAAGTGGTTTTGCCAAGAAGAAGGAAGGTAATTTTCATGAGTATACTATTGATTCTTCTATTTTCGCGGTTCTAAAAACTAAAGATGAAAATAGCAAAGCACGGCAAACTGATATTACTTCTGGCAACAGTTATGTTCCTTTGCAGTTGCAGCGATAAATCAAAACTCTTGGTTAGAACCTGGATGGTAGAAAACCTGAAATACTCTAAAGAGGTGCCAAAGGAGTTACAACCGCAAATCGAAAAATCCGTGGAAGAACTGCGCAAATCGTTCCGCCTTACTTACAATGCCGATGGCACTTACAATACCCAAAACAACGAACAGGTGTTAAACGGCAAATGGAAACTGAATTGGAATTCTTCTGTTATAACTTCTACACCTGACAAAGGCGAAACCAAAGACTTTAAAATCGCGGAACTAAGCGAAACCAAGTTTACCTTCAAAGCTATGGAAGGTGGCGAAGAAGTAACGTTTGAAATGGTTCCCGCCAAGTAAACCATGCGCAAAACCAGATACTCTGTCATCTGCTTGGTGCTGATTTCATTTTTGTTGATGCAATGCAACAACAAACCCACGCAGTTAATAGAAGGCAGTTGGCAGTTACAAACCTTAGAAATAAACGGAACAGTTTTGCAAGGCAAAACCTTAGGCAATTGGAACTGGCAGTTTGATAACAATGGCAACTACAACACCACCGTTGGCAAGGCCAAAGAAACGGGCACCTACATTTTAGCCGAAAGTAAACTCACCTTAAAATCTACCACTTACAGCAAACGTCCCGAGCAGGTTTTGCTGGTTACCGAATTAGATTCCGTTCAAATGAATCTGGTTTCGGCTGATGAGAAGAACAAGACCACCCTTCGATTCTTGAAGACCGGTAAGTAAATCACCTTTTTTTAGGCTCCACAAAATCTTTCGCAAATGCATCACGCGGGTCGAAGTAGGGCAGCGGCTGAAAGTATTTTTTGGCTTCGGAAGAATCTGGAGAAAAAGTAAGAATACCAACACCAGGTGCGGAAGGAAGAAACAAAGTCATATAAGCAAACTGGAAAGGGTCTGTAGCCACGGCAATGTTTTTAAAGCCGAGTTTCTTCGCCAGTTTATTGCTGTAGGTTACGTTTTGGTAACTATGCGGGGCAACTTCTTCTATAAAAATATGCTCTAAAGGAATGTCCATGGTATCGGCAATAATTCGCATCAGTTGAGCCTCTGCATAGGGTGTATGTATTGCACCACCCGAAAAAATAATATTCTTAGCAATGCCACGGTCGTACAATTCTTTCGCCCAATTCATGCGAGCTTCCAGCAAAGGGAATGGCGCATTTTCTTTATAATAAGGATAGCCGGGAACTATAATAGCATCGAACGGTGCTCGGGCAAAGTATTTTTTGTTAGAGCGCTCCACTCTGCTTTTTAAATCGGCAGAGGTAAGCAGGAGCAAAAGCGGAAGGAAGAGCAGTAATCTTTTCATAGCGCAAACATAATTCATGCGCGTGCATTTTTACTTTTCTGCTGAATCATTAGGTTTGAAGCATGATTAAGAAAATATTGGTTGGTGTTGTTTTACTGGCAGTGTTTGCCCTCTTGCTCGTTAATTCTTCTTGTAAATCTTGTAAGAAGGAAGAAAAGCCTGTGGCAATTGATACTACTGCTGTTTCAATCGCACCGGTAAATTCTATTGACCTGCCTCATGCCGATACGGCTGTTATTCCTATTCTATCAAAAATATTAGATGAAGCATTTGATGCCAGCAGTAAGAAAGATTACAACAAACTTGGTTCGTTGCTTGTATACCGTGGTCCCGATACAAAGCGATATGGTTATGGTGTATTTAATGCGAAGAACAGTTACGATAGGAAATCTTTGAGTATTACTGCCGATGTATTTAACAAGTGGAACCGGAATGTAGAAGCCCGCGAATGCGCCAGGGTATTTGCGCTTGACCAACCCGATGGCAGAACCCTGCCAGTGCTGGAAGTTATATTTGTTGGAAAGAAAACCGTTGACCGTAAGTTCTTCGGCTTTTTAGAAATAGATGGCGAGTATAAAATAGCTGACGTTACTTCGAACCTGTAACCATCGGGCTGCAAGTAAAAAGAAAGCTTTGGTTTTCGTCATCGGCTTTGGCTTCAAACTGAAAATAATCTTTAGTCAGCTTAATAATTTTCGACTTTACTGTTTTGCCATCAGACCCAATAGTGTAAAGCGTATAGTTGTTCTTTTTGCCGGTATACCACCACTTGCTGTTGATGGTTGTTCCTGCGCTTTTAACTACATAAGCACTGTCAGGTAAAAAGGTAAAATTCAAATCTGTTTTTAAACTCTTGGTCACCATTTCTTTTTGATCAGGAGTAAAAGTGTTCAGACTGTCTAAGAACTGAACGTCATCTATTTTCCATGTTTTAAGCAACGCTTTAGAAGGAGAGGAGCAAGCAGCAATTAAGCAGAGGATGAAGAAAGAAACAGCGTATTTCATAGACTATAAGTGAATTACTTCTCCATAAGCAGCAGCAGCAGCTTCCATAATAGCTTCGCTCATGGTTGGGTGCGGGTGAATACTCTTAATTATTTCGTGACCGGTGGTTTCTAATTTGCGCGCCACTATTACTTCGGCAATAATTTCGGTAACGTTATTGCCTATCATGTGGCAACCCAGCCACTCGCCATACTTGGCATCGAAGATTACTTTTACAAAACCATCTTTTACGCCACCGGCACTAGCTTTGCCCGATGCGCTGAAAGGAAACTTACCAATCTTTACGGCAATACCTTTTGCTTTTGCTTCCTCTTCGGTTAAGCCAACACTTGCCACTTCGGGATTTGAATATGTGCAGCTTGGAATATTTCCGTAATCAATAGGTTCAGGGTTTTTTCCGGCAATTTTTTCTACGCAGGTAATGCCTTCAGCACTGGCAACGTGCGCCAAGGCAGGCCCTTTTACAATATCGCCAATGGCATAAACACCGGCAACATTTGTTTTGTAGAAATCATCTACCACTACCAAACCTTTATCGGTCTTTACGCCCACTTCTTCTAACCCAATGCCATCAAGATTGGTAGAAATGCCAACAGCCGAAAGCACCACATCACATTCAATCTTATCCGTCTTGCCTTCTTTAGTATTTGTGTTTACCACACATTTCTTACCGGTCGTGTTTACGCTTTCTACCGATGTAGACGTAAGAATGGCAATTCCTTTCTTCTTGAAAATCTTCTCCATCTCTTTAGAAACATCCTTGTCCTCGCGCGGAAGAATGTTGTCAAGAAATTCAACCACTGTAACTTTAGTGCCTAGTGCGGCATAGAAATAAGCAAACTCAATACCTATAGCACCGCTGCCCATTACCACCATGCTTTCAGGCTGGGTGGCCAGGTTCATCGCTTCACGGTAGCCGATTATCTTCTTGCCATCTTGTTTTACATTAGGTAACTCTTTACTGCGTGCACCGGTAGCCAGTATGGTATGTTTGGCGGCATATTCAGTTTTCTTACCCCCAGCATCAGTTACTTCTACTTTGCCGCCTTTCTTTATCTTACCGGTTCCGGTAATTACATCAATCTTATTCTTCTTCATCAAAAACTGAACGCCTTTGCTCATGCCTTCCGCCACTCCACGGCTGCGTTTTATCACGGCACCAAAATCTGCTTTGGGTGTGCTAACGGTAATACCGTAATCAGCTGCATGGTTAATGTATTCAAACACCTGCGCGCTTTTAAGCAAGGCTTTGGTAGGGATACAACCCCAGTTTAAGCATACACCACCGAGGCTTTCTTTTTCCACTACTGCTGTTTTTAAACCCAGTTGCGAAGCGCGAATGGCGGCTACATATCCTCCTGGACCAGTGCCTATAACTATTAAATCGTAGTTCATATTGTAGTTGTTTGGTTAACGGTTCGCAGTTCAAAGTAGAACAAACTATGAATTACAAACCCGGAGCGCAAATAAAGGGAAACGCGGTAAAAGAAGAAACCTTATTCGGTAATATGTGGTTTTGTGATTTTACAAATTGGTGTAGGTTTGCCACGCAAAAAAACAAAGCATTATGAACGAAGTATATATTGTTAGCGTAGCCCGCACCCCAATTGGTAGTATGAGCGGTGTTCTTTCCCAACTTTCAGCAGTGCAGTTAGGCACACAAACTATTAAAAAGGCCATTGAGCGCGCGGGTATTACCGGCAACGATGTGGAAGAAGTTATTATGGGTAATGTTATTCAGGCAAATACCGGCCAGGCCCCTGCCCGGCAGGTGGCATTAGCTGCGGGTGTTCATGCAGGAGCTACCTGCACTACCATAAACAAGGTTTGCGCCAGCGGTATGAAGGCAATTATTTATGGCATGCAATCAATTTTGTTGGGCGATAAGCACATTGTAGTTGCCGGTGGTATGGAAAGTATGACCAACGCCCCTTACATGATGGCGAGTGGCAGAAACGGTTACCGTTACGGAAACGGAGAATTGCTGGACGGTATTGTGCGCGATGCTTTGCAAGACCCTTATACTAAACAAATGATGGGCAGCAGTGGCGACCGTTGTGCTGCTAAATTCAACTTTAGCCGCGAGGACCAGGATGCTTTTGCCATTGAAAGCTACCGCAGAGCAGGCGAAGCTTACAAGAACGGTTGGTTTAGCGATGAGTTGTTTGATGTAGAAATTGCAGGGCGCGGAGAATCTACCTTTGTAAAGGAAGATGAAGAATACAAAAAACTACGTGCCGATAAAGTAGCTACGCTTAAACCGGCTTTTGGTAAAGACGGAACGGTTACTGCCGTAAACGCTTCTAAAATAAATGACGGTGCTGCCGTAGTGGTTTTAATGAGCGGACAGAAAGTAAAGGAACTTGGCTTGAAACCGATTGCTAAACTAACGGGCTATGGCGATGCTGAACAGGCACCGGATGATTTTACTACCTCACCTTCTATAGCCATGCCTAAAGCATTAGCTAAAGCAGGGGTAGATATTAAGAACGTAGATTACTTTGAAATTAACGAAGCCTTTGCCAACGTAACTATGGCTAACACCAAATTGCTTGGCCTTGACCCGGCTAAGGTTAACGCCTTTGGCGGTGCGGTAGCTCTTGGACACCCGGTAGGTGCCAGCGGTGCAAGAATTATTATTACTCTGCTTTCTGTGCTTAAGAACAAAGGCGGCAAGGTAGGTTGTGCAGGTATTTGCAATGGTGGAGGTGGAGCAAGTGCGGTGGTTATTGAAAGATTGTAATTAGCTTATTTATTATAATGACGAACGGCTTTCAGTTAAGTGAAAGCCGTTCGCATTTTTGTGAATGTTCTTACTACGGGATAAAATAAACCTCATACTCGTAGCTCAATACTTTCTTGTCGTTGGCACCTAACTTTACTTCCCATTTAATTTCGGAAGAAGAATTAATGTAGTTGTAAGAATTCTGCTTGGCCACTTTGCCCTCGCTGTTTTGCGAAAGCACTGTGCCGCTTAAGTTCTTAGTAATGCTTACGGTTACCTCTTTGTTCTGATAATTATCTACGTTCAGCGTCCCTTTTAAAATTACTTTGCTGTAGTTTACTTTGCCAATCTTCTTTGCATTGTCCTCACGGTTCTTTTCCTCTTCGCTGTTTTTCATAATAATATCAATAGCTTTTGATAAGCGCACATTCGTGCTGGCAGCCACCGGTGTGTATTTCAATTCATCCTGCGCTACAAACTGTTCTTTTTCGTTTACCACCATTACACTTGCAGTAGTTAACGGAACGGGCGAAGTATTTTTTATTTCTAATGAATGAAAAATATCGAAAGTCTTTTCTTCTGTGGGAACAAAACGGGTGCTGTAATAATTGGTGATATCGCCAATGCTGCCTTCGTATTTGTCTTTGTATTCCACTGTGCCTGCAAAAATCGGGAACGTTCCTTTTGATTGATTTGGTAAATTTATTTTACCCAGTTTGTAGATATACATATCACCCGTTTTTTCGCCTTGGGTATTAAAGTTGCTTTCAAAAAAAGCATCGCCTGCGGCTATTCCTTTATCTGTTCTATACACGGTATTACTTTGCATGTAAGTCTTGGCTCTTCCACCACTATAATCGTTATCATAATTAGCTACAGTCAGGTAATCGTAAGTCATGGGGTCTTGTTTACCGCTGTTGCTCATTTGCGGTGAGCCTACTACTAATTCAGTTTCGGTTTCGTTTAAGTCTTCTGCATAATTCTCTACCGTAGCTTTCATTTCCAAGCGCGCGGTTTTATCATCTTTCAATTTTAAGTAGTAAGACGGAATCCAGTTAATACCACCGGTCATGTGAACTTGTTGCAATGAAATGTTATCGGTTGCTTTTTCGGGTTTCAGAATAATCATCCGCTTAATACTGTCGGCTGTGTAATAAGCAGAAGGATCTTCTTTAAAATCGGCCTGGTAGATATTGCCTACGTGCATCACCATATTCTTACCCGCATCGGTAGTAAACCTTACAATGCCGGTATATAAATCGTAATCGGTTACTTTACCAGTGGCGCTTTTATCAACGCTTTGTGTAGGCGTATAATAAATGGTAACTGGTTTATTCAGGTTGCCTGCCATGTATTGCCAAACCGAACCGGCACGTGTTTTCTTCTTTATAGTATCGTTTTTAAACACCATGCTTTTAACCGCGTTGTCTTTTCCGCTGCCAATAAAGTAAGTGCCATAGAGTGTTTGTTCTGGTATCGGTAGCTTGACTGTTCCGTCTTTTATGTTTGCTGTTCCTTCTTTAACCACCATGGCGGTGGCGTTCTTAAATACAGTTATCTTTTTAATAGGTAAAACAGTTTGTGCGTTTGCGAGGAGGATGTTCACGATTAGAAAACAAGGCAGGAGGTTCTTCATAATTTAATTTTGTTCAAAGATGAAAGTTTGGTTCTAATTCCATAAACATAACGAAGCTAAGCCGGTGCAATTGATTTTAATACATTTGTTTTAACTAAAATTTAGGGTTTAAATGCAGAAGCGGAACATCGGTTTATTTATTGCCTTTATAACTATTGCTGCTTTTGTTCTTACCGCTTCTGATAGTCCGCCCACTCAACCTTTTCATACCGATGCAGAACTCGATGCCTTTAAACATTCCCGCGCACCTATTGATAGTGGCGAATACTTTTTAGGTAGCAACAATTGCCAAGGTTGCCACGGTTACGATACTCTGCAAATAGCCAACATTGATGCTAATGGAACGGACATTAATTTGTATGATGATTGGCAAAGCTCCATGATGGCTTTTTCTGCTAAAGACCCTTTTTGGCGCGCTAAGGTTAGCCATGAAATATTGGTGAACCCTGGTCACTCCAATGAACTGCAAACCAAATGCACTTCGTGCCATGCACCCATGGGTCATTTCACCGCTATGTTTAAAGGTCATTCTACCTATACGCTTGCCGATTTAGTGAATGATACTTTAGGTTTAAACGGTGTGGCTTGTGTCGGTTGTCATTCAATT
>CAMBIM010000032.1 GCA_945867505.1 Chitinophaga pinensis | reverse complement strand
AACCAACTCATCGGTAAGATTGAAATACGACCTTTACTTCGTTAATAAACCAGCATCTACCACCAACTCCGAACCTGTTAAGTAGCGGGCATTATCGCTGGCAAGAAACACCACCGCATTGGCTACATCTTCCGGCTCTACCCAAGGTGCCGCCAATAAGTTACCTGCACTGCGTTCTGCAATTTCAAGCGCTGTAGAGTTTTCCATTTCAGCCAAACCATCCTGCATGGGTGTATTCACTCCCGTTGGGTGAACAGACAATACACGGATATTGTATTGCGCCAACTCAATTGCCCAGCTTTTGGTCAACCCAACCACACCATATTTACTTGCCACGTAATGGCAAAGGCGGTTAGCACCTCTTAAGCCCAACACCGATGAATTATTAATAATCACACCGCTCTTCTGCGCAATCATGATAGGAATTATTCTACGCGCCACCATCCAGGGTCCTTTCAAGTTAATATCAATCATACTATCCCAAGCTTCCTCTTCCAATTCATGCGCCAAACCATAAGCACATATTCCTGCGTTGTTGAAAAGGATATCAATTTTGCCGAATGCTTTTTTAGTGGCATTCACAGCCTTGGTAATATCCTTATCATTACGCACATCACCTTTATGTGTCAAACATTTTACGTCAAGTTTTTCGCATTCTTTCTTAAGCGTATCTAAATCTTTATTAGAACCGAATTTATACTTCGGATACTCTAATTGCTTAGCAATATCAAAGGCTGCAATATTTACTCCTTCTTTAGCCAATGCAATAGCGGTTGCTCTACCCTGTCCGTGAGCAGCACCGGTAATAAAAGCAACCTTGCCCTTTAACTTCATGTTCATACTGTTTCAATTTTAATGGTGAATGTCATGCTGAGCGTAGTCGAAGCATTATTTTTTAGTGAGTGGAATATAAGGTGCGAGATAATCATCTATCTGGACTTCTAAAACGTTATTAAAGATATTGGTGGCAATCATCTGTCCCGCAAAACCCACCAACGTAATTACCTGCGGTTCAGAGTACATTTTCTCAATCCGGTTATATAAATCACTTTCCACTTCCCCTTTATTATTGGCAATGGCACTACCGAAATCAAGTAGGGTTTGCTCATCATCTGTAAGAAAAAGCTCTTCAGGTTTTTCGCCATGTTCAATAATTATTTTGCGGAAGAAGGTAGTGCAAAGCGGACAGTTACTGCCTAAAGAAACCGAATGAGCAAACAGATAAGCGTTACGCTCACCGGTAAATTCCTTTACCTCGTTATACAAATCATACCACTTCATATATACATTAAACACCGGCAACGATTTACCCATGGTTGATTTCATATTCGTAATACGGGCGTTAAACTGTGCTTTATGTTTTTCAAAAGCCTCCTGAATTGTTGGATTTATTTCTTCGGGCTTTAGTGGTTCAATACGGGGCATAATATTTCGAGGTTATCGGTTAATTATAAGGTAGCTGTTATACTTCCGCTTATCAGAAAGTTGCAGCACATAAAAGTAAGAGCCATCGGGCAATCCTTTATCAGTATTCGTATTCGTTCCGCCCCAATCGTTTTCGTAAGCTGCATTATCATAAACCAATGTGCCGTAGCGGTTAAATACTTTTAAAGAAGCTGGAGCAAAATACTCCAAGCCGGTAAACACCAATTGGTCATTAATCCCATCTCCATCGGGCGAAAAACCTTGCGGAAGAAAAACATTATCGGGGCAAGAAATATTTACGGTTACCAAACCTGTATCACAACCAACTCCTGTTTGACAAATAACATATTCAAATGTTTCGCTGCCGCAGGCTAAAGGTTCGCGTGTAAATACAAGTTCTGCTTCATCTGTAATAGTAAGTGTGCCAAGGTTATTGTTGCTGCCGATATCTATTACAGAAGCAAGGAAAAATGAATCGTTCTCTACATCGTAATCATTCGCCCATACATCAAGCAAAATTTCGTTGAGCGTATCACCAAAACTAAAATTGTCATCCACCGCTACTGGGGGCATATTACTTCCGCTTATGTTTATATAAACCGTAGCGGTGTCGCACGAACTTTGATTGTCGCATAAAATATAAGTGAATGAATCTGTGCCGAAATAAAAGGCTGTGGGCGTATAAATAACCTGTGTGCCATTGATTACAGTAGTAGTGCCATGTTGCGCAACGGTAAGAATAGTAACGGTGAGAGGGTCGCCATCTATGTCAACATCATTACTGGTAACAGGGAGAAAAGTCACTATATTGCCGGATACCGAAAATGTATCGTTATTAGCAACAGGAGGATTATTTACATTAGTAATGGTGATATAAACAATAGCCGTATCGCAACTATTAGCAGTATCGCAAATTACATAAGTAATAGAATCATTTCCTACAAAATTTAAATCAGGGGTGTATTGAATCTGGTTCCCTACGACAGTTGCTGTTCCTTTAGTTGCGGTAACAAGAATGCTTACAAGAAGCGGGTCGCCATCTAAATCATAATCGTTAGTCAGCACCGGAAGAAAAACCGTAATGTTTTTATTGCTGGTAAAGGTATCGTTAGCCGCTACAGGGGGATTTTGTGCAAACAGATTTTGCAGAGAGAAGAGTAAAACAAAAAAGAAGAAAACTCTTTTCATCTATGATTAGCCTTTCAAAAACTCATGCGCTTTATCTACTAAGTCTTTCGAGCCAATAAATATAGCCGTTCGCTCGTGAAGTTCGGTGGGTTGAATGTCGAGTATACGTTGGGTGCCGTCTGTCCCCTTCCCTCCTGCCTGTTCAGCAAGGTACGACATAGGAATACATTCATACAACAAACGCAGTTTACCTTTTAGTCCACCTTTGTTGGCAGGATAAATAAAGATTCCTCCCTTAATTAAAGTGCGTTGAATATCGCCCACCATTGAACCGATGTAACGCAAAGAATATGGTCGCGATGTTGCCTTATCGTTTTCCGAACAATAGGAAACAAAGTTCTTCACCCCATCGTCAAACTTACCTATGTTGCCTTGGTTCAGAGAATAGATTTTACCTCTCTCGGCAATCTTAATAGCAGGATGCGAAAGAAAGTATTGATGGTTTTCGGTGTTCAGCGTAAAGCCGTTTACACCATTACCGGTAGAAAGAATAAGAATAGTAGAACTACCATAAATGAAATAACCGGCAGCAATTGTTTTGTTCCCGGTTTGGAAGAAGTCGGCATCATTTACAGGACCAACTGGCGAAAGTCTTTCCACAATATTAAAGATAGTGCCCACCGGTGCGCAAATATCAATGTTGCCGGAGCCATCCAACGGGTCTACCGAGATAATGTATTTGCCGTTTTCGTTCAGCGTAACTACGCCTTCGTTCTCTTCGCTCAAATAACCGGCAGTAGCCTCGCTGGCGAGCAGGTAATCCATCAAAATCTTATTCGAAAGGTCATCCAGCTTCTGCACCGTTTCGCCCTGCACATTGGTTTCTCCGGTTACACCAAGTATATTGGTAATGCCCGCATTGTTTATCAATCGCCCTATAATCTTACAGCCCTCGGCTAAAGAAAGCAGGACTTTATTCAATTCAATATCGCTGTTACTTTCTAAAAAGTCGGTAAGAAGTACTCCTTTTGCCATTGGTAAATTGATGTTTGTGTGCGAATATATTAAAACAGGTTTCACACCACTTTTAAAATTTGTTTTCGCGAATATCTTTGCACCCTCTCAAAACAAAACAACATGAGTTTTATTATCAGACAGGGCGATGAAAAGGATGTGTCGGGCATTATGAAATTAGTGCGCGAGCTGGCTTTGTTTGAGCGCGCACCCGAAGCAGTGGTGAACACCGAAAAGATGTTGCTAACCGATGGCTTTGGTAAACATTCACTTTATAAAGTGGTTGTAGCCGAAGCGGTAGACACCAACGATGTAATAGGCATGGCACTTTATTACACTGCTTACTCTACCTGGAAAGGTAAGATGTTTTTCTTAGATGATTTAGTGGTAACCGAAAGCTACCGCAACTTCGGCATTGGAAGAAAACTGATTAACGAGTTTTTAAAAGCCGCGAAGTATGAAGAGGTAAACGAAATACGTTGGCAGGTATTAAACTGGAATACACCGGCTATTGAGTTCTACAAATCGCTCAATGTAAACTTTGAACCGGAGTGGATTACCGTGAAGATGAATAAGGAGCAGATAGAAAAGTATTTAGCAACAGTAGGAAGTAGCAGTAAATAGCAACTCGATTTTTCAATATTCAATCTTAAATATTCAATAATACAAATGCAGGTTTACAAATTCGGTGGAGCATCGGTTAAAGATGCAGCAGCAGTAAAAAATGTTACTTCTATTTTAAAAGAGAATAACTTTAATGAGAAGGTAGTGGTGATATCCGCCATGGGTAAAAGCACGAATGAATTAGAGAATGTTATCAATCTTTACTATGCCGGTAACGGTGAGTGGGAAAAAGCGTTGGGTGATTTGTTCGATAAACATGTAACTATCATCAACGAACTTTATGGATGCAATAATAAAACAAAAGCCGTAGAAGATGTAAAGAAGCTGATTGAAGCCGGTCGCAAGTTTTTGAAAGAGAACGCTTCGCGCAACTACAACTATATCTACGACCAGATTGTATCAATAGGTGAATACATCTCTACCACCATCGTTAGCGACTATGCAAATTCTATTGGTTTGAAGAATACGCTGCTCGATGTAAAAGAAGTGTTGTTTACCGACAATGCTTATACCGAGGGCAAGGTTGATTTCCCTAAAGCCGAAAAAGCTATCAGTAATAAAGTAACAGAATTGATAAAGACCGGCTTTGTTATCACGCAAGGTTTTGTGGGTTCCACCCCAGAAGGTTTTGTGGCTACTCTCGGTCGCGAGGGATCCGATTACACCGCTTCAATTTTCGCTTACTCGTTAGATGCAGAACGAATGACAGTATGGAAAGATGTGGAAGGTATTATGAATGCAGATCCAAAGGAGTTTCCCGAAGCACAGTTCATCAGTGAGCTCACTTTTCATGAAGCTATTGAAATGACATACTACGGGGCGAGTGTAATTCACCCTAAAACTATTAAGCCCATACAGAACAAAAACATTCCTTTGGAGGTGCGCTCGTTTGTAAACAGCGGCAAACGCGGCTCGGTGATTAGTGCTAACGCCAACACTAATTTTCTTCCTCCTATTATTATCTGGAAACGCCAGCAGGTGCTCCTCTCGTTTTCGGCTAACGACTTTTCGTTTATTGCCGAAGACCACTTGAGCAAGGTGTTTGCCACCTTTGCCGAAAACCGCCTGCGTATTAACCTTATGCAAAATGCCGCTATCAGTTTCTCCATAACCGTTGATTTTAAGAAAGAGAAAATTGAGAACGTAATTGAAACCCTGAAAAACGATTTCAGCATTACGCGCAATGATGGTCTTTCGTTGCTTACCATCCGCCACTACAACCAGGGCATTATTGATAAACTAACTAAAGACAAAGACATTTTGGTACGGCAGATTTCACGCACTACTATTCAAATGCTGGTGAGGGAGTAAGGAAAATTTTATAAGTTACATAGTCACCATCCAAACCTCAAAAGAGTCTAAATTATAGCTTAGGGCGACAAATCAATATTTACCGATGGCTAAAATTGATTTACGGCTAATAAAGTATGTTTGACTTATTTCAATTTAACTGGCACCTCAAAATAGGCTACCAATTCTTCCATTGCGCGTTGCGGTCCGCCAGTTCCTTTAGAACGTTTGTAGTTAGCTTCTAACTTAGCTATATATTGCTTGCTTTCGGTTTCTATCCAACGCGAGAGGTAATAGTAAGTATGAATACTGATATCATTGCCTTCGTAGACTGGTTTATCTTTTATTACTTTCAAGTAACGCTTGTAGGTTTCGGAACACTTATCATATTTCTTTACAGAGAAATAGCCAATCATGAGTGAAAGAAAAATACTATCCGTGCTGCCTGATAAATTCATTTGCTGGTAAGAAGTAAGCAGGCTTTCTAAAGTTTCTATACCTTGTTTTGTCTTTTCGCCACCTTTTAAAATAAGCAAGGCCCCATAAAGCATTTTTACACTTACTAAATCGTTTTTGTATTGTTTCTCCCAAATGTCCAATTCAATAAACTCGGCACATTTATCTGAAAGTTCTATCATCAGCTTTTGATCCACAGGGGCAATAAGTTTGTGGTAATCGCTACGGTGAACCAAATAATGATAAACTGAAACAAACCGCGTAGCTTGCACAGCAATAGAGAATATCTGCGGCATATTCAAGTAGTTCTTCCAGAACTTTACCGAGCTATAATGCTTGTTCAATTCTTTGTAATGGCGTTTGGCTTCCGCGCTATCTCCTTTCATTATCGGAGAGTTGATAACCAAGAAACCAAAAATTCCTTTTATATCGAACAGGAAAGGGAAGATAACATGACTGTTGTTGGTCAATTCTTTATCCAGACTTTCTATCATTTCTAAATCACCGGTGGAGTTATACATACCCGGATTGAAATAATACACCGTATATAGATGAGCATACTGGCTTAAAATACGGATAGAAGCCGCAGGGTGCTTATGAAAAGGACGATAGAAATCTTTAAGTTGCTTTAGCTTATCGGTAGAGTTTTTTTCGGTATGGGCATAAAGTGTTTGACGAAGTTTACCAATAATACTTCCGCAAAGTCGTTCGTTTTGCAATACTTCTTCTAGCCTCATACTTAGTTTAAAACCCAAAGTGGAATCGCGTGTTAAAAACGCTTGTTGGGTTAAAATTTTAAGGACTGAAGCGAGCGTGAGAAAATCTTCTACCTGATGGGCAATATCAACCAAACAATCGGCTCTGAAGTTTGATTCAGTCAAATTTCCCTCATTTACCAACTGCTCAATTCGCGTAACATTTTGATGCAGGTAACCAGGATAGTTTTGGGATAATAAATACGATAACTTAAACGTGTAGGAACTTAACTGATTAAAATTCTGCTTTTGTTTAAAGCTACTGTAAACCGCCACACAAAGTTTCTCATGCGTATCAAACTCCGGTAATTTTTTACGAATAGACTGTATTAACTTTAAAGGTAGTGCGGATCCAGATAATTGCAATCGCAAACAAAATTCGCGATAATGAAAATCATCGAGCAGATAAACAAATTTTTGAATGGTAAGCAATCCGCTTTTATCAATCATTTGGCTAGTTGGGTGAGTTTGGGGGTTCTAATCGCAATAGTATTAATCGGACAAGTTTAATATAAAGAACGGGGATTTCATACGCACTAACAAATACTAACATTAAAAAAAAGAAATAGTTTTATATCAAAACAAACCATCTCCATGAACAACGAAGAAAAAAATAAACATTACCGTAGAAGCTACTATCAACTCACCAATAGAAAAAGTTTGGAAATTTTGGATAACACCCAAAGATATCTGCAAATGGAATAGCGCAAGTGCCGATTGGCACACTACCATTTCCGAAAACTATTTGCGCGTAGGCGGCAAGTTTACCTCTCGTATGGAAGCTAAAGACGGAAGCATTGGTTTCGACTTTTGGGGTATTTACGATGAAGTAAAAACGAATGAACTAATTGCCTACACTATGGGGGCAGCAGTGGTTTTTACAGCAGATGGAGAATCTACAAAACTGGTAGAAACATTTGAAGCCGAAACCCAAAATACGGTAGAACTACAACGCAGTGGCTGGCAGGCAATTCTTGATAGTTTTAAAAACTACGCT
Organism: Chitinophaga pinensis; assembly: GCA_945867505.1. Classification (GTDB taxonomy): domain Bacteria; phylum Bacteroidota; class Bacteroidia; order Chitinophagales; family LD1; genus Bog-950. The sequence continues at coordinate 10,830 of CAMBIM010000032.1, read as the reverse complement.
GAAAACAATTAAAGAATATGAAAAAATATTTATTAGCCTCTTTTGCTCTTGCAGCCTCTTTTGCTTTTGGATTTGCCTTTAAATATGCCATTACAAAATATACAGCAACACCTTCAACCGCTAAACGTGTAACCGGAATTGGCGGAGTATTTTTTAAATGTAACGACCCCAAGAAAGTAAAGGCATGGTATGCAACTCACCTAGGCTTTCCTACCGACCAATACGGCACTCTGTTTAAATGGTATGAAGGTTTCGATTCTACTAAAGCAGCATGCACTCAATGGAGTGCTTTTTCAGAAAAGACAAAATACTTTGAACCCTCTACTAAAGATTTTATGCTCAACTACCGCGTGCAAAATCTAGAAACACTGGTAACCGAACTAAAGAAAGAAGGTGTAACTATTGTAGATACTATGGAAACTTACAGCTACGGCAAGTTCATTCATATTATGGATATAGAAGGAAACAAAATAGAACTTTGGGAACAAACTGGTAGCTTTTGAAGACATCTTAATTTACGCATCATACTTACGCAGCAACTTCAACACCGTTTCCATATCTTTTGGCAAGTCAGCAGAAAAAGAAACTTCTTTTAAAGTAGCCGTATGAATTAAAGTAAGCTGTGCCGCATGTAGCGTTAAACGCGCAATAGTTGGTCGCTCCTCTTCATCGGTTGGTTTGTATTTTTTCTTTATAGAAGAAAAGAAAAAGGCTTCGGTATTAGCATATAATTCATCTACCAATAACGGATTACCAAGCGATGCGAGGTGAACGCGAATTTGATGCGTGCGCCCGGTTTTAATTTCTACTCGCAAAAAAGAAGCGTGCTTAAATTCTTCTACCACTTCATAAAGTGTAAGCGCATCTTTCCCTCTTTTATGTATAAGCATACTGCCCAGCCTCGCCATATTTTCGGCAATAGGTTGGTTTACTTCACCGGTCTTTGCACTCATTTTACCTTTAACTAAAGCATAGTAAAACTTCTTCACTTCATGGTTCTGAAACTGTAAAGAAAGATGCCGGTGGGCGGCTTCGTTACGGGCAAAACAAATAATGCCGCTGGTTGGTCTATCAATGCGGTGCACCACCCACAACTTACCAAATTGCTTTTGCAAAATGGTTTGCACGGTTTCCAATTCTGTATGTATCCGGTCAGGAATAACTGTAATGCCAGCAGGTTTGTTGGCTACCACTATATCATCATCGCTATAAATCACCTCAACGCTTTGCTTCATTATTTACCAGTTTATTCACCGCACAGTTTATGAGCGGCTAAAATATCAAAACAGTTTTCAAAAAAATTACTTTCGGGACGTACACGCTAAACATATACTAACGCATGCGCCCAATAGTAGTCTGCTTTTTAGTTACACTACTCTCCTCTTTTGCATCGGCACAGCAACTTACCAATACGGTTAAAGGAAAGGTGATTGATAAAGACAGTCGCCAACTGATGATGGGTGTAAACATATTATTGCTAAACTCTAATCCATTACGTGGTGCAAGCACCGATGAAAATGGTGATTTTAAAATTGAAGACGTTCCGGTGGGCAGACAATCGCTAAAGTTTTCTTATGTAGGTTACGATGATGCTGTGGTGAGCGAAATTCTTGTTATATCAGCTAAAGAGCTTTTGCTGAACATGGAGATGCAAGAGAAAGTAACTAATATGAAAGACGTGCAGATAATTGCGCAGAAAGACAAATCAAAAGCCAATAACGATTTTGCACCAATCAGCGCACGTTCATTTTCTGCCGAAGAAATGAACCGGTATGCCGGCACACAAAACGACCCTGCCCGAATGGCTCAAAGCTTTGCCGGTGTGGTTACAGCTAATGACGAGAACAATCAAATCGTAGTGCGCGGAAACTCTCCGCGCGGTTTGCTTTGGCGAATGGAAGGAGTTGAAATACCTAACCCTAATCACTTTGCAGGCAGCGAAGGAAGCACAGGCGGTGGGGTAAGTATCCTTTCCAGTAACATGCTTACCAATACCGATTTTTATTCCGGTGCGTTTGCTGCTGAATACGGAAATGCGCTAAGCGGTGTGTTTGATGTAAACTTTAGAAAAGGGAATACAGAGAAATGGGAGTTTACTTTAAAGGCAGGTGTGTTAGGTGCCGAAGCCAATATTGAAGGACCATTCAGCAAAAAGTATAAAGGTTCTTATCTTATCAATTACCGCTACTCTACCTTAGATTTATTTGCCCTAATGGGTTTTGATATTGGCGGCAGCGTAACGCCAAAGTATCAAGATGTAAACTTCAACTTCTTTTTCCCTACTAAAAAGGCGGGCAACTTTACGTTATTTGGTATTGGCGGGATTAGTTCCTTAGGCAACACCGCTAAACGTGATACTGCCAAGTGGGAAAAGATTTCAGATAAAAGCGAGTTTACACAAAAGCAATGGCTGGGTGTAATTGGGATATCGCATTTGTATTTGCTTAAAGACAATAAGACTTATATTAAGTCTGTAGCCAGTTACAGCTACACTAACAGCGGCAATACAGATGACACTTTGGATTATGACTTTAAGAAGTTTGACATCAGCAATCAAAAATTTATTTACCGAATATTCCGCGCCACTTCCATTCTCAACACCAAGTTAAATGCAAGAAATACCATAAGAATAGGCATAATTTACAGCAATACCGATTACAAACTTTACAGTCAGGAATATTCTTACCTAAACCAAAGAGTAGAAACACAGGTAAACAATAGCGGCAATACCTCTATGCTGCAAGCCTACACCCAATGGAAGCACCGGTTCAGCGAACAGTTCCAATTGAATAGTGGTGTTCATTTCCTGTTCTCCTTCCTCAACAACAAGTTTTACATAGAGCCGCGAATGAGCGCAGAGTATAAAGTGACCGAGAAACAAACATTAAGTTTTGGTGTTGGGTTACATAGTAGAGTTGATGCAGTATCTACCTATGTTTCTTATCAATCACAAAATAAATTACCAAATAAGAACCTTGATTTCTCTCGTGCCTTACATGCAGTTGCAGGTTACAACTTTAGTTTTTATAAAGATTTTAGGTTGAAGACAGAAATCTATTTTCAGTATCTATTCAACGTGCCAATTGGTGCCGATGCAGCCAACAAAACATTCTCCATTCTTAACTACGATGACGGCTTTGTGAATATTCCTTTAAAGAGCAAAGGCAAGGGTTATAACTATGGTTTGGAGTTAACGGTAGAAAAATTCTTTTCGAAAAATTATTTTTTCATGTTCACTACATCCCTCTTCAACTCTAAATACAAAGGCGCTGATAGTGAATGGAGAAACACGACTTATAATGTGAACTACGTTTTAAATGCTTTAGGCGGAAAAGAATTTGTCGTGGGCAAAAAGAAGAACAATATTATTGGTATCAACGCAAAAATTATCTGGCGTGGTGGCAATCGTGTTACTCCGGTTGATTTAGCAAAGTCAATTGCCGCCAACGAAACCGTCTACCTAACCGATAAAGCCTTTACCGAAAAACTACCTGACTATTTCCGTATAGATTTTGGGGCGAGCTTTAGGCGAAACAGAAAGAAATACTCTTGGGTATTTTCATTCGATGCGCAAAATATGATTAACCGGAATAATGTAGCCGCCCGCATTTATAACCCCGAAACACAAATGATAGAAACCAAAACAAACCTTGGCATTGTGCCCGTGTTTAGTTGGAAAGTTGAGTTTGGAATTTAATTTTAGCCAATGCTAAGCAAATATTTGTTTAACGTTTTGTTTATTGGTGCAGCCTTGTTCTTGTCGCTTTTATATAGCTACCATAGAGAGTTGTTTAAACGCCCACATGCCATTCATACTTGGCGACAATGCGATGGTGCACAAATGGCACTCAATTACTACCAAGAGGACATGAATTTCTTTGAACCACGGTTAAGCCTTTGTGTAGGCAACGATGGCAAAATGGGTTCGGAGTTTCCCATTGTTTATTATGTAGCAGCTTGCCTTTACAAAGTTTTCGGTTTTCATGAGGGATTTATCCGGCTTATCTCCCTATGCTTTTTCTACGCAGGTTTATTCTTTCTATTCAAAACCATCTCCTTGTTTTTAGAAGATAAAATTTATGGAGCAGTGCTTTCTCTAATGTTCTTTACCTCTCCATTGGTTATTGACTACGCATTCAGCTTTCTGCCTGATGTTCCTGCCATCTCGCTCACATTCATTGCTTATTACTACTTATTTCTTTACTTCAAAAAAAGAGCGAGTAACGCTTTATGGATTGCCACATTCTTTTTCGCCTTTGCCGGATTACTTAAAGTAACAGCGCTTATAGGCTACTTTGGAATAATAGGAGTGATGATATTGCAACTTTTGTTTGCACTTGTAAAAGGGAATACTTCTTCTATTACAATTCCTAAAAAAGAATTCATTGGCTTTTTAATCCTGCCTATGTTTATTACCGCCTTGTGGGTTTCTTACATTAAAAAGTATAACATAGCAAACGATAACACTTACTTTTTAACCACCACCCGCCCATACTGGAACATGACATCAGAAGCCATTTCAGAAGTGTGGGATTGGTTGCATCATCGCTGGATGCATGCCATTACTTACCGTGGTTTTCTTTACAGCATTCCGTTTCTCTTTTTCCTTACCGTTACGTTAATAACACGCAAAACAATTCGTCCATTACTATGGTTACTGATAGTAATGCTGCAATGTGTTGCGTACTTCATTTTGTTCTTCGCTCAATTTAAAGTGCATGACTACTACCTTCTTCCATTTGTTATTATTCCCGTTGTGCTTCTCACCCTATTGTTACTTCAACTAAAAGAACGAAACTCAAGTTTATTCAATTCTATTTTCTCTAAATCAGTAATTTTTCTGTTGATGTGTGTAATGGTTGTTTATGGAAGAAGAGTAAATGCCAAGCGTGATTATCATGACGGCTGGTCTTACTGCGATGCGTTTTATTATATAGAACCAGAGTTAGTCAATCATGGTATAAAAAAAGAAGATAAAGTCATAAGCATAGGCGATGGCTCATCAGGTATTAGTTTGTATTTCATGAATCGTAGAGGCTGGACATCTATGACATTAACACATCCGATTATAGTAAGCGACATTGAAGACTGCGTGGCTAAAGGAGCTAAATACTTAGCACTAAACACCCAAGTAGAGGGCACTATGGCAGAAGAAGCGAAGCAGAAGTATTTACACAATGAAGTTATGTCAGTAAACGGTATAAAATTCTACAAACTTTATTAGCCATGTCGTTACCTCAAATATCTTTTGTAGTTCCACTATACAACGAAAAGGAAAGTTTTCAGTTGCTGTTAGAACGTTTAAACAAATTGATGGATTCAACATCCTTGAACATAGAAGTGGTAATGATTGACGATGGCTCAAAAGATAATACGGCACAACTCATGCAGGTAAATGCATTGCAAGATGAACGATATCATTGCATTTTTCTTTCTCGTAATTTTGGACATCAGTTGGCCTTTACAGCCGGACTTTCGGTAGCAAGAGGAACGGAAGCCGTAATGTGTATTGATGGTGATTTACAGGATCCGCCCGAATTATTTGCCGACTTCTATAAACTTTTGCAAGAAGGAAATGATGTGGTTTATGCCGTTCGTAAAAACAGGAAAGAGAATGCGATTAAACGCGCGGCTTATCATTTTTACTACCGGCTGGTAAAAAGCATTTCGAATATTGAAGTGAACTTAGACAGTGGCGACTTTGCTTTAATAAGTCGAAGAGTAGTTGATATCATGAATCAATTACCGGAAGAGAGCCGCTACCTAAGAGGTTTACGTTCTTGGATTGGTTTTAAGCAAACTAGCTTTGAATATGACCGACCAGAGCGCGCTGCCGGTGAAACAAAATATTCGTTTAAAATGCTTTATCGGTTAGCTTACAACGGCATTTTCAACTTCAGCGATTTTCCTGTAAAGTTTATTACCAATATGGGCGTTGCAACGGTACTTATTGCACTTAGTTATTTTGGCTACACCTTGTTTAAGCGTTTTGTTCTAGGCATACCAGTAATTGAAGGTTTTACCGGTTTACTATTTACTATCATTCTGTTTAGTGGTGTGCAGCTTGTTTCTTTAGGAATTATTGGAGAATACGTATTGCGCATTTTCTTTCAGGTAAAAGGAAGACCTTTATTTATTATCAAAAACAGAATTTTAAATAAAGAGTTTACCGAGAAATAACTTCCAAGCTTCTGTTCCCTTCATTAAAAATTAAATCAAGCGCGCATAGGTTAGCAACAAAGCCGTTGCGTTCTTCAAACACCTGATAGTATTTTAGTTCAGTGGAAGATTCATTTGCACCCCTTAAATCAATTGTCTCGCTACTCTCCTTCATATATTCAGTCGTAAAATGAAGATTATTGTTCAACTTGAGAACAGACAGCGTTATTTTAAGTAACTCTGAATTAAACTCAAAGAGAAACTCAAATTGCTTTTGGTAAACCAGTTCAAATTTATGGGCATAAAATTCAAAGAAAGGCGCACTACCATAAGCAGAACGGATGGCTTGCAAATGCCTTTTTTGCCAGTTTTCTGTATACGAAATTCTTACTTGCTTATAAAGTTGATGATGGTCGCGCCCGCCAATTATTGGAATAGTGAGCACCTGTTTCCCGTTAGCTCCTGCAATTTCGCAACGGTTGCGAAAGGTAGACTTTACAAAGTTTTCTTCTGCTTCAATCAAAACAGAATCATACTTTGCAAAGTTTTGCAGCCAGCTAATATTAGGCAAGTAAGGTAGATAAAAAACAGCCGCCATTCTTCTGTAATTGGTTTACTCTGCCAACCCCAAATCAATTCTGCGTAAAATAATATCGGCAGAGAGCAGTTTAACTTTCACCTTGTCGCCCAATTGAAACTTGCGTTTTGTTTTCCGCCCTACTAAGCGCACCATTTTATCTTCAAACTCAAAATCTTCATCGCCCAGCCATTCTGTGCTGACCATGCCTTCGCATTTGTTATCGCTCATTTCTACAAAAATACCACGAGCAATAACACCGGTTATTACACCGTCAAACACCTCTCCCACTCGCTCTTGCAAAAATTCAATTTGCTTATACTTTGTTGCTTCGCGCTCGGCATCCATAGCTTTGCGTTCCATTAGCGAAGAGTTTTTGCAACGGCTTTCTAATTCTTCTTTATCAATTATCAAATCGTTCTTCTCGCTCAAAATATTTTCGAGCAAGCGATGAACTAACACATCGGGGTATCTGCGAATAGGCGAAGTAAAGTGTGTGTAATACTCCATTGCCAAACCATAATGACCAATATTACCGGTAGTGTATTCAGCCTTTGCCATGCTGCGGATAGCTAAAGTTTCTAAAGCATTTTGTTCCGGCTTGCCTTCTATCTTCTTTAAAAGCGTATTGAAAATTTCTGCTGCTTGTGCCGGGTCATCAAAACGAATATTATAACCAAAGCGTGAAGCTACGGCACTAAACATTTCTAATTTTTCAGGATTTGGTTTATCGTGAATACGGTAAACAAATGGCATGGCTCTTTTGCCTTTGTGAAGTTTAGAACCAAACTTAGCTACAGTTTCGTTTGCCATCAGCATAAAGTCTTCCACCAACAGGTTCGAATCTTTCCGCACTTTCAACACCACGCCAATTGGCTTACCGGTTTCATCTAATTTAAAACGCACTTCTGCTTTTTCAAAAGCAATTGCTCCTTTCTTAGCGCGTTCGGCACGTATGTGTTTCGAAATTTTGTTTAGCAAAAGTAACTCTTCGGCATAATCGCCTTTTCCGGTTTCAATTCGTTCCTGCGCTTGTTCGTAAGTAAATCTGCGTTTGCTATGAATGATAGTTTTAGCAATGGAGTAATTCACTACTTCAAACTTCGCATTCATTTCAAAAATAGTGGCAAACGTCAGTTTATCCTCGTTAGGGCGAAGCGAACACAACACGTTCGACAATTTTTCAGGCAACATCGGGCAAACTCTATCGGGCAGGTAAACCGAGGTAGCGCGTTTTTCTGCTTCTTTATCTAAAGCTGACCCTTCGCGGATGTAATGCGATACATCGGCAATGTGTACGCCAATTTCGTAGTTGCCATTGTCCAGAGTGCGAATAGAAATTGCATCATCAAAGTCTTTGGCATCTTCCGGGTCAATAGTAAAGGTTAGGATATTTCTAAAATCTACACGTTTAGCAATTTCTTCAGAGCTTATCTTTTCAGAAACTTTATCCAGCTCATTATAAACCGACCTCGGAAAATCAATGCTGAAACCGTTGCCAATCAGAAGCATCTTCATGTCTAAATCGGATGAATGTTTGCCGGTAAGTATTTCTACTACCTCGCCAATCGGCTTTTTACCATCGGTGTTCCAATCGGTAATTCGGATAATAACACGGTCGTCATGTTTGGCTCCGTTAAGGGAACTAAGCGGAACAAACACATCGGTGTTCAACTTGCGTTCATCAGCAATAAAGAAGGCGAACTTCTCCAGCACATCTATACGACCTGTAAATGAATCCTGTGAGCGTTTTATTATTTCTACAATCTCTCCTTCGGGTCTACGACCAAAAATGGTGAGGCGAATTTTCACTTGGTCACCACCCATGGCATTATGCACAAACTTATTGGGAATAAACACGTCCTTATCCATTCCTTCCACACTCACAAAAGCGGCTCCGGTTTTGGTTATATCGGCTGTTCCAAAAAGGTATTTGCTGCTTTTAGTTGGGCGCGATTCTATTTCGCGTTGCAGAATTTTTATTTTTCCTTTCTGCTCCATGCGGATAAAACCGGTGCGCTCTAATTCATAAAGCGAGAGGATAATTTCCTCTTGCTTTATGGGCTTCAATATTTTAGGGAACAGATTTTTAAGGTTGGCATCTCTACCCAGCGCTTTTACTATGGTAAGAATGTATTGGGCATCGCCCGATGTTCGTTTGGGCGTATTGCCTTTTTCTTTTTTCTTGTTATGTTTTTTCATTTTAAATGTTCTGTGCCGTGGCGGGTATTCTTAAAAGCAGGCGGGAACTTTGGAAGTAACTACTTAGGCGGGTTAACGCTGCAAATGTAATGGAATAAATTAAACGCTCATTTCCGCCTGCTTGAGCAACTGGTTTAATTTGAATTGTTCAGAAACCCGTTTATCCTTGTAATTACTAAAATCAAATACGTTTTATGAAAGAAGCATATATCTACGACAGCATACGTACACCGCGCGGACGCGGAAAGAAAACAGGTTCGCTTTACGAAGTAAAACCAGTTGACTTACTCGCCACACTTTTTCGCGCTATGCATAAACGCAACAACGAATTCGACACCTCACAGGTGGATGATGTGGTTTTAGGCTGTGTAACGCCTATCGGTGAACAAGGTGGCGACATTGCCAAGTTCGGTCACGCCATGGCAGGTTGGAGCAATAAAGTTTCCGGAGTGCAAATCAATCGCTTTTGTTCTTCGGGTTTAGAAGCTATCAATCTGGCTGCCATGAAAATTCGTAGTGGTTGGGAAAACTTTGTAGTTGCCGGTGGAGTAGAAAGTATGAGCCGCAACCCGATGGGAAGCGATGGCGGTGCCTGGTATCTGGACCCGCAGGTAAATTCAAGAACCGGTTTTATTCCGCAAGGTATTTCTGCTGATTTAATCGCCACCGTGGAAGGTTTTAGCAGAGAGACTGTAGATAATTACGCACTTGATTCGCACCGTAAAGCAGCCTTGGCAAGAAAGAACGGATATTTTAAAAATTCAATAATACCGGTGGTTGACCAAAACGGATTAACCATTTTGGATTTTGATGAAACAATCCGCGAAGATGCTTCGATGGCGGCTATGGCAAAACTCGACCCGAGTTTTGCTATGATGGGCGAATTCGGTTTTGATGCGGTGGCCATGTTGAAATATACTTCGGTAGAACAAATCAATCACGTGCACACACCGGGTAATTCATCAGGCATTGTAGATGGAGCGGCTCTTACTTTAGTTGGAACAAAAGAAATGGGCGAGAAATTCGGATTAAAACCTCGAGCACGCATCGTAGCAGGTGCAGTAACTTCTGCCGACCCAACTATTATGCTAACCGGTCCTTCGTTCTCTGCTAAAAAAGCATTGGCTGTTGCAGGCATGAATGCCAAAGACATTGACATCTACGAAATGAACGAAGCCTTTGCTTCGGCAGTATTAAAGTTCCAGCGCGAAATGGATATTGATAATTCTATTCTAAACGTAAACGGTGGAGCTATTGCTATGGGTCACCCGCTGGGAGCAACAGGTTCTATGTTATTAGGAACGGTGTTAGATGAATTGGAAAGGACTAATAAATCAACCGGCTTGATTACACTTTGTGTTGGTGGAGGAATGGGAGTAGCAACTATTATTGAAAGAGTTTAAACCTATTAGAATATGATAAATTATTCAAAAGACGCTGAAAACATTGTAACGATTACGCTTGACAATCCCGACAAGTCAGCCAATGTAGTGAACCTGAAATTCGGTGCTGCCTTTAAAGCAACTATTGAAAGATTGCAGCAGGAGAAAGATTCTATCCGTGGTATTATCATCACATCTGCAAAAGAAACATTCTTTGCCGGTGCAGATATTGATGAAATGTTTGCGGTAAGCGATGCTAAATATTTCTTTGAACGCTCACTTGAATTTAAAGCAGGCTTGCGGTATTTAGAAACACAAGGCAAACCGGTGGTAGCTGCCATCAACGGAACATCACTTGGTGCTGGCTTCGAAATCCCTTTGGCTTGTCACCGCAGAATTGTAGTTGACAACCCCAAAACACAAATCGGATTACCGGAAGTTACTCTCGGGTTACTGCCCGGTGGTGGCGGTGTAACGCGCATGGTTCGCCTGATAGGGTTACAACCTGCT
>CAMBIM010000031.1 GCA_945867505.1 Chitinophaga pinensis | reverse complement strand
CGTAATGCCTTCCGTTTAATTGATATGATTTCGCGTTCCATATTACGAAATTAGTAATTCGCTTATTTATAACGCTTAACGTGCGTTAATAGTTATAAAAAACAAGAGAAATATTGTAGGGCAGATTGGTATAGCTAAAGAAATCAAACAGCTCTGCTAAATGGAAAAGTCAACAAACTTTTTATTTTTGCGCCCGCTTATCTGACCCGGTAGCTCAGCTGGATAGAGCAACAGTTTTCTAAACTGTCGGTCACTGGTTCGAATCCAGTCCGGGTCACTTACAAAGCCTTACAGGAATGTTGGGCTTTTTTTACGCCCTCCTTTATTGCAGTAAACACTATAAAATAGTGTGGCTTTGATTTTATATTTGAACCATGAGTGAAACAAACACACCGGTTCAAATAGAAGAAAGCTGGCGAATAGCATTACAAGAAGAATTTCAGAAACCTTACTTCCCGCTTATTAAGCAGTTTATTATTGAACAAAAAGCCAAAGGCAAAACCGTTTATCCTCCCGGCTCACTAATCTTCAACGCATTTAACTTAACTCCCTTTAACGAACTTAAAGTAGTTATTCTTGGTCAAGACCCTTACCACGGATCAGGACAAGCCCACGGTTTATGCTTTTCTGTTCAGCATGGAATTAAACCACCGCCATCTCTCGTCAACATTTTTAAAGAAATAAAAACTGATGTTGGGATAGATACGCCTAATCATGGCAATTTAGAAAGCTGGGCAAAGCAAGGAATACTATTGTTGAATGCTTCTCTTACAGTTAATTCTGCAGAACCAAACTCGCACGCTAAATGCGGTTGGCAAACCTTTACCGATGCGGTTATCAAGAAAATATCTGAAGAGAAAAAGGGCGTGATATTTCTGCTTTGGGGAAATTTTGCCAAAGCAAAAAAGGTATTGATTGATACATCAAAACATTATGTTTTAGAAGCTGCGCATCCATCTCCCCTATCGGGTGGCGCATTCTTTGGTTCAAGACATTTCTCTAAAACAAATGAATTGCTAAAGCAACAAGGAAAAAGAATAATTGATTGGAAACTAAATTAACACAAATCATTGCATGACACCTTACGACAAACTCTGGAACTACCGCGACCCATCAGAAACTGAAATCAAATTCCGCGAAACATTAAAAGAAACATCGGTCGAAAAAAATCTTTCTGAACATTTGCAATTGCTTACACAAATAGCCCGCGCGCAAGGTTTGCAGCGCAAGTTTGAGGAGGCCCACCAAACATTAGATGAAGTAGGCAAACAACTAACCGAACAACAGAATACAGAACACATTCGTTATTTTTTAGAGCGAGGAAGAGTATTTAATTCTTCGAGCAATAAACGTAATGCGGAAGTTTGTTTTAGAAGTGCATTAGATATTGCCAAGAATTTAAACCAAGATGGTTATGCCGTAGATGCTATTCACATGCTGGCTATAATTTCGCCACCCGATGCATCAACTGCTTTAAATGAAGAAGCCATTGTGTTTGCAGAAAACTCTGAACAGCAGCAAGCAAAAAATTGGCTTGGCTCACTCTATAATAATTTGGCGTGGAGCTATTTTGATAAAGGTGAATATGAAAAAGCTTTGAGTGTTTTTTTGCGCGCTTTACAGTTTAGAGAAGAAAAAAAATCTGCCTACGAAATATTTTTAGCCAAGTGGAGTGTAGCACGAACGCTCCGCGCACTTAATCGTAACGATGATGCACTTAAAGTTCAATTAGCTTTGCTTGAAGAAGCATCTAATACCGGCAACCATGATGGTTATGTGCATGAAGAATTAGCAGAATTATTTTTATTGAATAACGATAAAATGAAATCTACGTTCCACTTCGAGAAAGCATATGAACTTCTTTCGGCTGACCCGCATCTTGCTCAAAACGAAGGACCAAGGTTGGATAGGATGAAGCAGTTGAGTAAGTAATTTATTCTATTGCTTCCTGATTAGTAAGAGAATTAGGATTACTCCAATACTTGCGCCATTTTTCTAATACGGCTTGAAACTCTGGTGGAAGTGGTGCTTCAAAAAACATATCCTTACCTGTAACCGGATGAACAAATCCAAGCGTAGCTGCATGAAGCGCCTGACGCGGCATTATCTCGAAACAGTTTTCGATAAACTGTTTGTATTTGGCATAAACCGTTCCTTTTAATATGCGACTACCATCATAGCGTTTGTCATTAAACAAAGTATGCCCAATATATTTCATGTGAACGCGAATTTGGTGAGTGCGTCCGGTTTCTAAACGGCACTCTACTAGTGTTACATAATTCAAATGCTCAATTACTTTGTAATGCGTAACAGCATGTTTTCCGCCTTCACCTTCTGGGTAAACCTGCATTTGCATTCGTTCGCGAGTATCGCGACCGATGTTTACGCTAACTGTTCCTTCCGCTTCTTTCATATCGCCCCAAACCAACGCTACGTATTTACGTTTAGTGGTACGGTTAAAAAATTGTTTAGCTAAGTGAGATAAGGCATGATCGGTTTTGGCAAGAACAATTACACCGCTGGTGCCTTTATCTAACCGGTGAACCAAACCCGGACGAAAATCTTCTTTCCCTTTCGGCAGATTTTGAAAATGCCCCAACACAGCATTTACCAAAGTGCCTCTCCAGTTTCCTAACCCGGGATGCACCACAATTTCGGGCGATTTATTGATGACGATAACATCATCATCTTCGTAAAGAATATCCAAAGGAATATTTTCAGGAACTAAATCGTAGTTCTCTTGGTGCTTAGGAAGCAACAAAATAATTTCATCTAACGGGCGAATTTTGTAATTCGATTTTACGGGTTTACCGTTTACAGTAATACTTCCCGCATCGGCAGCCGTTTGAATTTTTGTGCGGCTAACATTGTTGCCTATAGTTGCTTGTATAAACTTATCAATGCGAATAGTGCTTTGCCCCTTATCAACGGTTATTTTTACTTCTTCTACAAATACATCATTGGCTTCCACATCAGCAGAAACTACTTCATCATCTTCTATCATTTCCTTTTTCATGTATGTATGCTTGTTAAGCCGGCAAGTTATCCAATACTGACTACTGAATAGAACTCATGTGTGCTTTCAATTTAATCAGCACATCAATTTCAATAGGGTCGTAGCCTTGTTGCACGCCTAAATAATACGAGAGCCAATCGCCAAAGTGAATGAGGTAAAAATGTTTCTCAAAAGTATCAGCACCCTTTGCAACAATCTCTTGCACCTGATTGGTTACGCTTGTCATTACATCTTTTGTAAAAAGAAGTCGTGCTGTGTTACGGCTGTTTTCATCATCTGCCCGAATAATTAAAAATGATAGGGCATCAACAGGTTCACGCCAGCCAACTAACTCGTTATGGTTCAATTCCGGAATAACATTATACCAGCATTGCAATTTCGAATTTTCGTTTATCTGTTGTTTTAAACGGAGTGCGGTGCTTTCGTATTTATCTTCGGCATAAATAATTACAACTTTACCCAACAACTTTGAGGCAAACTGTTCTGTTTGAGCCATAATTTCGCTTTGCTCATTTTCTAAAAACGAAGCAATACGCGTGAATGTGGTTTTGAATTTATCGTCAATCAATCCATAATTTTTCAACACAAAAAACAATTGCGTAGCCGAATAACCAAGACAACAGCGCGGAGGAAAACCGGCAGGAATAAGAACTAAATCGAAATTATTTTGTGTAGCTACATGGGCTAATTTTCCGCCAGATGTAATACAAATAGGTTGAAGATTTCTTGCAATTGCCTCAGTAGCGCAAGAAACAGTTTCCTCGGTATTCCCAGAATACGAACACAATAACAATAACGAAGAATTATCGACATAAGCAGGAAGCGAATAACCTTTATTCACCAAAACAGGAATAGGTAATTGGTTGCGAAGTAATTCAGCCAGTAAATCGCCACCAATACCCGAACCACCAAGACCACACACTACAATATTTTTAATTGTAGAAGAAAATGTAGTTTTAAAACTTGCCTTCTCTCCTATTGCAATAGCCTTGCGTAACTGCTCGGGAAATTCTTTGATTAAGTCGTGCATAAATCTTTAAAAAATGGTAAGCAAATAAAGGAAAATGTTTGGTTAGTATCAGCGAAACAGAATCATTGCCGGTTTGCGGCTATCAGCAGGACGCATACTTTGCAAATGTTGCGCAGAAACAAAACTCAAATTTGGGGTAACCCGAAGCTTAGACTGTAGTGAAGTTTTTATTTTTTGTTCGGCAGCATCCAAACTTCCTGATAGGGCAATATGAATTTGAATTTCATCTGTACCTAAATCACTCTTCGTTATCTCCACTATATAATCTTTCACTTCCGGCACGGCACTTAAGACATCGTAAATAGATGGCGGAAAAATAGTAGTGCCTTTGTATTTTATCATTTGGTTCTTTCTGCCAACAACAGGAGAAAGGCGAATAGTATTTCTACCACACGCACAAGGTTCATCGTAATAACAACAAACATCTCCTGTGCGATAACGTAGCAACGGCATTCCTTCTATTCCTAAACTCGTAATTGTTACTTCGCCAAACTCACCTGCCCTTAATTGCTTTCCATCATCGTCCAAAATTTCTACAATCAATAATTCCGGATTATGATGACCGCCTTTGCCGTGTTCGCATTCAGTAAATGCAGTTTGCATTTCGGTAGAAGCATAAGTAGAGAAGAGTTTCAAATTCCATTTCTCTTGAATTCTTTTTGCAAGTATATTTGGAGATAAA
Organism: Chitinophaga pinensis; assembly: GCA_945867505.1. Classification (GTDB taxonomy): domain Bacteria; phylum Bacteroidota; class Bacteroidia; order Chitinophagales; family LD1; genus Bog-950. The sequence goes on along the minus strand of CAMBIM010000031.1, from coordinate 13,930 downwards.
TCCGCATTGCGAACTGGTTCGCCAATACATATAGCACACTCAATACCTGATTTATTTACATCAATACCATTGGCTTCGGCATAGTCAATGAGTTTTAAGATAAATGAAGGCACAGCTACAATTGCTGTTGGTTTAAAGCGATGAATATTCTCCCATTGCATTTGCGGAGAAATTGGACCAACGCGAACTGCTGCGGCACGTAATTTTCTTATTCCAAGATAATAAGCCATGCCTGCCATAAACTGACGGTCAAGCGTAAGCATGAGTTGATACACGTCAGATGATTTGCCATTTGCAGTAATAAAAGACTGCTCTTCGTTATAAGCCAACCGTTGCAAATCGTTTTCGGTAAGAGCAATAGTTACCGGTGAGCCGGTTGTGCCTGATGTAGTGGTGTAATCAATAATTCTATTCTTGGGAACGCAGAGAAAATCAAAATTATGATTACTGAAGTCTTCTTTGGCAGTAGTTGGCAGTTGAATCAAATCTTCGATTGAGCTTATTTTCTCAAATTCAATTTTATGCTTTGCAAATAACTGTTTGTAGTAAGGAGAATTTGCTTGCAAATAAACCAATTGGTCTTTCAGCCTTTGCTCCTGAAAAGATTTTATTGTAGAAAGGGATTGTGTTTGAATGCTCATTTAGTTTCAATTATTACAAAGGCAACTGCAGTTTCTTTAATATGCGAAAGCGAAATATGAATTTTACTTCCGCCTTTTTGTTCAAATACTTTTAATGTTTCTCCGCTTAACTCGATGAACGGTTTGCCGAGTTCATCATTCAAAATTTCCACCTCGTTGATATTCATCTTATCTCGCCAACCTGTTCCCAATGCTTTAAAGAAAGCTTCCTTACCTGCTGCACGCGCTGCGTAACTTTGACAAGATTTATCCTTCTCGCAATATTCTATTTCGCGGTTTGAAAACACTTTCTCTTTCAACGCATCTTTTTCAATGGCTTTGCGTACCCGTTCTATCTCTATTATGTCTGTTCCAGTTCCTAATATCATTTCAACACTTTCAATTCATTTTGCATTTTCTCCACTTCATATTTGTCGTTCACTTCTTTAGTTAATGCAAGTTCAAAATATCTTTTAGCTAAAGGTATATCGTTCTTAGCTTTATAATATTCCGCCAAGTAAAAATACGTTTCCCAAAATTCGGGATTGAATTGAATGAAGTTTTTAGTAGCAACTTCTTCATTACCCAATACGGAATGATTGGAAGTTGCTTTCTTGATCTGTTGTTTTAGCTCGCGCCATTCAAGAAAGTTTTTCCAGTTGGCAGAAAGTAAAAACGTATCGGCAGGAATAGTTAAATCTGATTCTTTCAATTCACGATTATCCTTCAGGTTCGGTGCTTCGGCAAATAGTTTATTTAAATCGTAACAAACAAATTCTCCTTCTTGGTAAGGATTAGCACTTACCCAAAAACGTAACTTCTCAGGTTGAAAAATAATAGCATGGTGAGAAATTAACTGATTCAATGCTTTCTCATTTCCTATTCCTATGTTTTTATCGTGCAATCCCTTTTGGTCTCGAAGAATAGCAGCAACATTTTTATAATCCAATTTCCCATTCCTATTCATTAATTCTTCCAACCGGTGGAAGCGATACATAGAAGCACTTGTTGCAATATTCTCAACATTGTTCTTGTCGTTTTTAAAACTATCGCTTTGATAATGATTAGCGCAAAGAATAAAATTGGTGTCGCTGTTGAACAGAACGGTTCTAGTAATACTCTTTTCAATCAAAGCAACTTTATGGTCAGATGCAGAAGCAATCATAAGCGTTTCGCATACAAATGTTTTCCGCTTTTTAGCAATGGCAAATGCTTCGTCAATATTATTAGCGTATTGCAAAATCTCTCTTGCCAAAATTGAAATAGGAGTTGTTGCCGCATTCGGAATATCACTCTTGGCGGCATTGATGGTAACGGTTACTCCTTTATCATTCATTCCCGAAACACAGCCCATAAAACCTGCCCAGGTAATTATGGCAAACTTGTTTCCCTGCTTTGGGTTGCAGAAGTAAACGATTTTATCTTTCGAAAATTTATCACCCAAATAGAAATCAAGATTCCTTCCAATAATCATAGATGAATCTGCACTGCGTTCATTCCAGGCTGCAAAAGAAGTGCACCCAACCAAAGCTAAACTTTGCAGCGCGTGACCAATGTCATGCGCGGCATGGTAGTTCAACATTCTATCGTAAGCGGGATTTATAAAATCAAAATCATGCGGAGCAGAAAACGATTCACCATAAATCTCCAGCTTGTTTTCTTCCGGAAAGTTCTCATCTAAGTGCCGATTGAACACTCGGGTGAACCAACCTAAAAACTTTAAGTAAGAATTGTTAGGAACCAGATTGTGAATCTGGTCAACAAATGCTTCTTCTTGTGTATAGAGCAATTCCTTCTCTAACTTACCGGTTATCACTCCGCGCTCGAAAGGTTCGCCTTCTACATATTCTTCCCATAAACCACTTTCGCTTTTGCGCAACCAGTTATTGCCAATGCGATAAAAGTTTTCTCCAAGCTTTTCGCGCTGTAAATTCAAAGCAGATTTATCTTTTACTTCCGGAATACGTGGAGCCAGACCCCATTGAATATACGCACCCACCAATAACAGCAACAACACAAAAACACTAATAGTATAGACAAGTGTTTTAAGCAGTTTACGCATTAGCTTCTGAAATTTTATTCAACAAATATTCCATTCCCAATACAACGGAGCAAGTTACTAAAGCACTTTCGGTTACACCCAATACGCCATGTAAGTTCAAGTTTTGCCCTGTCAATAATAAGTTCGGCACTTTTGTTTTGGCGGAAATCATTGTCTTCATCGGGTCGTTAAAATCATTTACAATGCCATACATGTTACCATCATCGGTGCCCATATAATCGCGATACGAAAGCGGTGAAGATGTGTAATACGATTGAATACAACTGCGAATGTTTGGAAACTTAACTTCCATTGCATCTAACAACGCTTCTGCTTTTTGCGTTTTGAATTCCTGATACTCTTCATTGCGGTTGTTCTCTTCAACCGTGGTGTGGAAGGTATCTTTCCATTTTTCCACTTCATCAAATCGCATGTAGGTCATTACTGTCATTGCTTCTGTAAACTTGTTTTGATGTTCGGGAACTTCTTCAAACATTGCATACATAACTGGAAAGTCTTCAGGCTTATAATCCACGCAAGACCAAACATTATCATCTTTAAAATAATAGTAGTTACGATTGCGGAACGGGAAAGTATTCGGCTTTAAAATTAAATACAGAACAAAGGTAGAGATTGAATTCTCCAGCGACTTAATTCTGTTTCTATATACCGGGCGAATAGCCTCTGTGTCCGTCAACTCCAGTGTTCTTGCAGGATGAATATTGGAGATGAAAAGTTCTGCATCTATCTTTTCTCCTGAACACAGTGTTACACATTTTGCGATTCCATTCTCTACATCAATACTCTTCACTTTCCGCTTACGTAATATCTCTCCACCGTTTTCTTTTATGATACGCGCCATCAACTTTACAATTTGGTCGCCACCATTTTTTATTTTGTAAGCACTTTCAATATAACTATTCACTACCAAGGCATGAACGTATAAAGGAGTTTTTTCAGTTCCTGCATATAAGAGGTTAGTTCCTGCTAAAACATTTTGCAGTTTCGTGTTCGCAGTAAGCTGTTCTATATATTGCTTCACTCCTGTTGTAAACGAAAACATGTCCTGCGGCTCACCGGCTTTTAAGTTGTATAAGGGAACACTATTGCAAATGCGTTTCATGTCGTTGCAATACGTTTCAATGGCAGTTTGTTCTTCCTGGAATTTTGAGAGCAGAATACGTTTGAAGTTCTCGTAACCCATACCGTAAGGGTATTCCTCTACATCATCTTTGAACAAAACCACATCGAAACCCTGCTCATCCATCTTCACGGTTTCAAGACGCTGCATGATGCCGAGATAAGTAAAGATTTTGTAGAGAGAATTTTCTTTGTCTAATCCACCAATGTAATGCACACCGGTATCGAAGGTTACGCCTTCACGTCTGAATGTTTGAAGACTGCCACCAATCTGTTCGTTCTTTTCAATAATGCAAACGCGCTTTCCTTCCTTACTCAAAATAGTTCCGCACACCATACCGCCTAAGCCGCTGCCTATAATTACTACATCGTATTTCTTGTTGGCAATATTCATAAGTAAACTATCCTTCCGTTCTCCTTCAAACTCTTGTTACATCTTTCTACAAGCAATTTCATTTCTTCTTCGGATAGCAAAAGATTTTCTTTATGAATAACAAAAACATCGCTCATTGGTAAATTGCAATTCAAAACATCAGCGCAGATAAAATTCACCTGCTCGTTTTTAGAGTAGCAGTTGTTTGCCACCTCAATCTTTTCTTCATCGGCATCAATACCTGTTATGTTTCTTTTCCATCCAGTGAAGTGAAGCATGTAAGAAGCAAAACCATATCCACAACCAAGTTCAGTTATTACTCCCTCGCGCGGCAAAGCCTTATTTAAAGCATCATAAAACTTTTCGTTTCTGCTTTCTTTCCAGGCCAGCCATTCCAACTCCGGCCCTTTATATAGGTAGTTCATGCGCAGACGCTGACGGAAATATCTTGCCGTTTCGTTCTCCTCTCTTAGCTTTTCAAACTCTGTTTTAAAGTAGCGCGAAATAGATTTGGTGCGCTCGGCATAACCAACGCCAAAGCGTGTATCAGTGGGCGAAATGCGCGGAAGAAACTTCATAGTCATAAACGCATTCATTACCATAAAATCTCCCTTCTTGATGGTGTCACCGGTGCCGTGGAGCAGCATAGGAACAATATCAATATTGAGTTGCTCGGCTAAGTAAAAGGCACCTTTGTGAAAGCGCTTGAGCTTGCCATCAGGCGAGCGGGTGCCCTCGGGAAAGATAACGATGGAGTAACCATCTTTTACTATGTCCACAAATTTTTCGATGGCAGGATCCACTCCTTCCATTACCGGATAATAATCTGCCAGTTGAACAACTTTACCGAACACGGGTGAATAGTAAACCCACTTGTTCGTCAATAAAATCAGTTTAGGGTGTTGCATTACCGTTACCAGAATATCGAGGAACGAGGCGTGGTTAGCAATGATGATAGCGGGCTTAGAGAAATCCATGTTCTCTCTGCCCACATGTCGCTTGCTTACATTCACCATCATGTAGGTGAGCACTTTCAGCGCGGAGCAAACAATATGATGGAAGAAGAGTTTGCGCTTTTTGATGTTGGGATAAGGAACAAGATACAGGAGAATATAACCTACCAATGAGGCGAAGAGCGAAACCGTAACGTAGTACCCAAAAGCAATCCAGAACAGAATTAAAGTAGGAATGGTCCACGGTGGCAGACCTCTTTCTTTACGGCATTGAATAAAGAAATTATAAAGAAACGGCTGAACGGTTTGCCCGATAACCACCACACAAAAAATTCCGATGATGGAAATAAGCGCAATGGATTTGAGTGCCGGATGTTTGGCGAAGATGAGTGCACCTAAACCAATGAGCACTGTAACTGCCGAAAGGAAAATAGAAACCTTATGCGAGGCAAGTGTTTCTTTTCCTTTCTTATATTTCTCAGTAAGTCCGTCAGTAATAAAAATGCTGAAGTCATCTCCTAAACCAAAGATGAACGTAGAAATGATGATGTTGATGAGATTGAATTGCAAACCGAAAAAACCCATAATGCCCAAAATCCAAACCCAGGTAATTACCATAGGAAGGAAAGTGATGATGGTAAGTTCCAACCTTCCGTAGCTTATAAGCAAAGCGAAGAAAACTAAGAGCGAAGTGTAAAGCAGAATAGAATTGAAATCGCTGTAAATAATCTCTACAAACTTGTTCGTAATAATCTGCTTATCGAGAATAACGATGTTCGGATGTTTAGCTAATTCTGCGTAGAGGAGTTTGCGCTGCGTTTTATCTACACGAACGGCATTAATTACCGTCAGTTTATCTTTGGTGTTGATTAAATATTCACTGCCAAAGGCTTCTTTGATAGCCGCAAAGTCTTCACTGGTAACCGGTTCGTAATCTTTATTTAGCAGGTTTTCGAAACTCTGAAAGGCGGTAGCAGAGAATTTAAACTTTGCGCCTTCCTGCTTTAAAGCCACGAGTAGATTTTGCTTTTTCTCTGCCGACCAATAAGCGTTCCACCGGTCTATCTTTTCCTTCTGTAATTGTTGCGAAGGAATGAAGCGACTGAACGAAGAATACTTCTGCACCCAACCATTCTGCCTGGCGGTTTCTAATTGCTGCAACAACACTTCGTTGTTTTGCAACATCTCTTCTTCAGTAGCTCCGTTAGCAGCAATAAACACAACCTTAGAACTATCATCCTGTGTTACGTCAATTTCTTTCTGCGCCTTACGCGTTTCATCGTTCATGAAATTGACTTTGTTCAAATCGCTTTCAAAACCAACTTGCTTGGCGTAATGGAAAAAGAAGACGGTGAGTGCAATAATGATTAGGAAGAAAACACCTCCGTGTTTCTCCAAAAACGGAACGTCATTGCGAGGAAGCGCTTTGGCTGACGAAGCAATCTCCTCCTTTACGCTTGTAGATTGCTTCGCAGAGCCCCGCAATGACGGTTCCTGTGCCAGAACAAAATGCGGCAGGAACACCAACGCAAAAATGGTGGCACCCATTAAACTTAAGCCGGCAAACAAACCAAAATCGTTGAGGATTTGCGATTGCAAAAGCATTAACGAAAAGAACGAGCCCACCGTAGTAAAACTACCTATCGTCATTGGCGAAAGCAAATCGGTGATAGTTTGTTTCACCGAGCCGCAATGTTTGTAATGACTGAAAAAGTGTAGCGAGTAATTGATGGCAATACCCAGCACTATAGAACCTGCACCTAGCGCAATGCTCGAAATGCTTCCTCGCACAGTGGCAATAACTGCCAGCGAGAACAAACCACCAAACACCACGGGCAATAGCATAATAAAAGGCACACGCTTTTTGCGGAACGCAAACCACGTGAAGATGAGAATGGCAACTACCGTAATACTTAGCGTAAGAATAGAATCCTGCTTTAACTGATGCGCATTGCCCGCGGCTACTACCGAATTGCCGTAGTAAAGAATTTCAATGCCCTGTGGCGTAGCACCAAGTGAGGCGATGGCCTTATCAAAACCTTCGAACAGTTTTTCATTCTTACCCGTTTCGCCAGAAGTATTGTTGAGTGTAATAAAAAAATACAGGCTCTTCAAATCTTTACTCATGATGTAACCATCATACAATTGATAGTTATCATCTATCTGCAAGGCTTGCAGCTTGCGCAGCGCCAGGTTACTAATACCCACCGGGTCATCGGCAATCAGGCGTTTCATCACCATGCCTTGCGCGGAGGTAATAATGTTGTAATCGCTCTCTAAAGTTTGGGGCAAACGGTCTTTAGCAATAAGCGAGTCGATGGTTTTATAATCCGCCTCTTCTAAATACACGGGCAGGTTGTTGTGCACCGTGTTGTAAATGTCCAGCGTGGTTTCTTCGCTTACCGTAAGTTTAATCGAGGCAATCTGTTTGGCATAATTGGCCAGCAGCAAACTATGCAGCGAGTCGGCATAACTCATCAGCAACTCCGGCTCACCTTCCTTGCGCTGTATCAGCTTCACCACCACCTTATCGGCAAAGTTCGAGCTTTTGAAAATATCGGTAATCTCTTTGGTCTGCTCACCGTTGGGCAACAGGCGGCTAACGTCCTCCTCTACTTTAATACGGCTGGCGAGTGAACCCAACAGCACAAACAGCAAAACCGTAACCGCATAAAAAAGCGTTTTACGCGCCTGAAAGTAATCGTAACTATTGAGGAGAAGTTTGTTCACTACGGGGCGAATATAAAATACACGGCAGACATTAGATGCCGGACTTTGGGCGCGTCCCTCGCCCGTATCCCTTGCCTGTCACCCTGAGCTTGTCATAGTGAGCGTAGTCGAACTGCAAAGGGCTCGGGTCGGGCTGTCCGTTCCAACCTTTTTTGCTGTATGTGTCGTCATTGCGAGGGAGGCTCTGCGACCGAAGCAATCCCCATCTTTCAAATACTCACCTTCATTCAGCAAAAAAGGGTTTCCACTTCCATCCCTCGCGCAAACAGCCACACCCCTTCATCATTCCCTTACCCCCTTCAAACAATGCCCGTCAACCTTCAAACATTCCCCATCCTCCTTAGTGCAATGCCCAACCCTTTCAAAACAATGCCCAACAACCTTCGTGCAAAATGAATCCCGGTCTTCGCATTATCAATCCCCGTCTTCGCAATAGCAATCCCGCTTCTCGCAATGCCCGTCCCTCTTCGTGCAATGCAAAAAACCCCTGAAACAATGTCCGTCCGGCAGGAAACAATGGCAGTCAGGGAGTCTGCAATGCCCAACAACCTTTAAACATTGACCCACTTTTCATCAAAAACACCCCAAACCCGCCAAAGCTAAGACAAAACAAATCCCTCCCTCGAGGGAGGCTAGGTGGGTGACCTTACCCCCAAAAAATTCCCCCTCAAAAGTTTGAAAATTAAAATCTCACTTTTATTTTAGAGTCACTAACAGAGGTTATTTGTTTACTGAACTCAGAGATACTGATTGCTCTACGCAATCAAACGCAGTTCAGCAGTGTTGTAAAATGTTTAGCGGGTAGTTTATAGCAACGTTGTTATCAATTATTTTTTAACCATAAACCAATACATCATGGCATTAGGTATTCCAAAAGAACTCGAGCAGGAGTATAACCGCAACAAAGCCCTCAAGCTTTATTTCTCAACCAACCAACTAAAGGTAGATGCTTTGCTTCCGCTTAAAGAAAGGCAAACTACATTCCTAACCAACTTAAGCGAATTCGAAAACTTAATTCCTAAAAAGGACATTACCACAAAGGGAATTACATTCGAAAAATCAAAGCTTAAAAATGAGCTTGCAAGCATTTATGCTCCAATCTGTTTAAGCGCCCGCTCATTTGCATTAAAGTATGAGTTAGACTATTTAGCGGCAAACATGAACTTCACCGAATCTAAAATCAGACGCATGGCAGATGGTGAAATTTATCCCTTTGCCCAAGCTACAACTACATTTATCCAAACATTGGCAGAGCCTCATCCCAACTGGGTTGACTATGGCATTCTTCCTCTGGATTTAGCTGAATCATTAGCTCGTGCTGCCGCTTTCAGAGACCTCATTGGTTCAGCAAAAAACGTTGACGACAACGTAGCGGCCGTTATTCTCGACCTCGAAGCCAAAAACTTAGACTTGAGAGAAGACGTAGACGATTTCACATTGCTCATGAGCCGCTACAAAAAGGCAGACAAAGATTTCTTCAACAGTTTCGAATCAGCAAAAAAGATTGACGACATAGGCGTTCATCATTCAGGTATAGAAGGCACAATTACGCACAATGGCGCTCCGGTGAACGAGGCAGTGGTTACCTGCGTTCAAATTCCCACAAAAAAGGACAAGACAGATGTATTAGGTCATTACGAAATTACACACATCACACCGGGCAGCTACGAATTTACATTCTCCCATGCCATCCACGGCTCCAAAACCCTCATCGTAAAAATCGAAAAAGGCAAAATCAAAACAGTGGATGTTACCCTGCCTTAAATGTTCTTAATTCCAATCTAAACAAACCGCCCCGCAGCAATGCAGGGCGGTTTGTTTTTGTTAGATAAGCACACTAACCAAAATCATATTTAGGCCAAAAAAATTAGCCCCATTAATTATTAGCTTTGCGCGGTGAGGACAGCAACAGTATTTTTTTCTTTTTACCTTTTTATGCTTTCGCTGGCGCCCAATTTTGGCGGGCATGAGTTGCTCAAGTTGCCTGCTTTTGTCAAGCATTTTATAGAGCATAAAAAAGAAAACAAAAACATTACCCTCCTGCAGTTTATGCATATTCACTATGCACAGGGCAATGTAATGGATAGTGACCATCAACGCGATACGCAATTGCCTTTTAAATCGGAAGAAGCCTGTTTGCCTGCCGGCAACATTGCCTTTGTTCCGTTTTCAATTCCTGAATTTTCGTTTCATTCCTATCCTGTAGTCATTAATGAAATTCCGGTAACGGATGTTTCGTTTGAATCTTTCCAAAGCCTCTCCAACATTTGGCAGCCACCTAAGGCCGCTTAATTTCTGACTGTAGTTTAATAAGACAGATGCTGTAGCCTGTGCGCTACTACCTCATTTATTTGATGGAAGTGCTGCGGCACTACAGTTTTTCTGCCTTCATTTTTTAAGAAATAAATAAGCAAGAATATGCTCAGTAAAATCGTTGATTTTTCGGTTAATAATAAATTGATTATCGGCCTGTTTCTGGTCGTGCTCATCGGTTACGGTGGCTATCAGGTAACCAAACTGCCTATAGATGCAGTGCCCGATATTACCAACAATCAGGTGCAGGTAATTACCGTTACGCCTTCGCTGGGGGCACCCGATGTGGAGCGCCTGATTACCTTCCCTATTGAACAGGCCAACAGTAACATTTCAGGATTAAAAGAAATCCGCAGCTTCTCGCGCTTCGGTCTTTCGCTGGTGACCATTGTGTTTGATGATGAGACCGTTGTGTATTGGGCTCGCCAGCAAGTGGCGGAACGGTTGCAACAGGTGCAAAATGAAATTCCGATGGGGATAGGCACGCCTGCCATGGCACCGGTAACCACAGGGTTGGGAGAAATTTACCAGTATGTAGTAAAGCCCAAAAAAGGGTATGAGAAAAAGTATAACGCCATGGAGCTGCGAACCATTCAGGACTGGGTGGTGCGCAGACAACTGCTTGGTGTAAAAGGAGTGGCCGATGTAAGCAGCTTTGGCGGTTATCTTAAACAGTATGAAGTGGCGGTAGAGCCTTCTAAGTTAAAAGCATACGGCATTACCATCAACGATGTATTTACTGCGCTGGAGAAAAACAATGAGAACACCGGTGGCGCTTATATTGAGAAAGGACCAACGGTGCTGTATATCCGCAGCGAAGGTTTAGTGCGCAGCATTGACGATATAAAAAGCATTAAGGTAAAAAACCTGACCAACGGCACTCCGCTTTTTATCCGCGATGTGGCTGATGTTCGTTTTGGAAGTGCTACGCGCTATGGCGCTATGTGCTATAACGATAAAGGCGAAGTGGCCGGTGCAGTGGTGATGATGCTGAAGGGCGGCAACAGCAGCCAGGTCATTAAAGATGTACAGGAGCGCATTATTCTGATACAGAAAACGCTGCCCGAAGGTGTGGAGATAGAACCTTTCTTAGACCGGACAAAAATGGTTAACAACGCCATAGGCACGGTACGCACTAACCTGATGGAGGGGGCCTTGATTGTGGTGTTTGTATTGGTGTTCTTTCTCGGAAATTTCCGCGCAGGTTTTTTAGTGGCATCGGTGATACCGCTGGCCATGCTGTTTGCGGTAATTATGATGAATGCCTTTGGGGTAATAGGCAACCTGATGAGTTTAGGGGCGCTTGATTTTGGTTTAATAGTAGATGGTGCGGTGTTTATTGTAGAAGCGGTGCTGCATCATTTGCACCACAGCAAACATTTTGCACACACCGATAAACTGAATCAAACACAAATGGATGATGAAGTGAAAGGAGCATCGCATAAAATGGTGCGCAGTGTAGTGTTTGGGCAAATCATTATCCTGATTGTTTACCTGCCTACGTTTGCCTTGCAGGGCATAGAAGGAAAAATGTTTAAGCCCATGGCGCAAACCGTTGCGTTTGCTTTGTTGGGGGCGTTTATTCTCTCGTTGACATACGTGCCGATGATGAGTGCTTTGTTTTTGAGTAAAAAAATATCGCACAAGAAAAATATCAGCGACCGGTTAATGGAAAAGCTAGAACGCTGGTATCAGCATGCTTTAGAAAAGGCGTTGAACTTTCCGAAGAGTTTGCTGGCCGGTGTGGTTTCTCTGTTTGTGGTTTCGCTGGTAGTGCTTTCGTTTATGGGAGGTGAGTTTATTCCATCGCTAGAAGAAGGGGACTTTGCCGTAGAAACGAGGGTGCTAACCGGGAGTAATCTGCACACTACTATTGAAGCTACCCAAAAGGCTGCGGGTATACTTATGGCTAAGTTTCCGGAGGTAGAAAAGGTGGTGACTAAAATAGGCAGCGGTGAAATACCTACCGACCCAATGCCGATGGACGCAAGCGATATGATGATTATTCTGAAAAATAAAAGTGAATGGACTTCGGCTCATACCTTTCCGGAACTGGCGGAGAAAATGAGTAAGGAACTGGAAGTGATACCGGGCATAACCACCGGTTTTCAATTTCCGGTGCAAATGCGTTTTAATGAACTGATGACCGGTGCGCGGCAGGATGTGGTGTGCAAAATTTACGGGGAAGATTTAGACACGCTGGCTCTGTATGCTAAGAAGTTAGGCGCGCTGGCTTCAACCGTAGAAGGTGCCAAGAATATTTATGTAGAAACCGTTACCGGTATGCCGCAGATTCTTATTGAATATAACCGTCAGGCTATGGCGCAGTTCGGGTTAAATATTGAAGAAGTGAACCGGATAATAAACACAGCCTTTGCCGGGCAAAGCACCGGTTTGGTTTACGAAGGCGAAAAACGTTTTGATATGGTGGTGCGATTAAACGGTGAACAACGGAAAAACGTGAGCGATGTGCAGAATCTTTTGATTCCTACTCCGAAGGGCACACAAATTCCATTGTATCAATTGGCCACAGTGGCTATGAAAGAAGGCCCTATGCAAATACAACGCGAGGACACCAAGCGCAGAATAATTGTAGGCTTTAATGTAGGCGGACGCGATGTGCAAACCATAGTAACCGAGTTGCAGCAGAAGATTGAAAAGCAGATTAAATTTCCTGCGGGCTATTACATTACTTATGGTGGTGCGTTTGAAAACCTGAATGCTGCCAAGCAGCGATTGAGTGTGGCGGTGCCTATTGCGCTGTTGCTCATTTTCCTGTTGCTGTATTTTTCTTTCAACTCTATTAAGCAAGGCTTGTTGATTTATTCAGCCATTCCGCTTTCGGCTATTGGTGGAATATTCGGACTCGCTTTGAGAGGAATGCCATTTAGTATTTCGGCAGGGGTTGGTTTTATTGCCTTGTTTGGAGTAGCGGTGTTGAACGGTATTGTACTGATTGCCGAATTCAACAGGTTGCGCAGCGAAGGGTGGACAGACCTTCGGAAAATTGTAGTAATGGGAACCAAGATTCGTTTGCGCCCAGTGGTGATGACGGGTTTTGTGGCATCGCTGGGTTTCTTACCAATGGCTATCAGCAACGGTGCCGGTGCCGAAGTGCAACGACCATTAGCTACGGTGGTGATAGGCGGATTGTTATTTGCAACCCTGCTTACGCTTTTTATTCTGCCTATTCTCTACATCATTTTTGAGAAAGGAATTTCGTTTGGCAGAAATAAAACGGTTGTTGCTTCTGTCATCACCTTGCTGTTGATGGTTTCTTCTTTTGCCAACGCACAGGAAACTATTTCTTATCAGGCAGCGGTAGATACAGCTTTCAAGAATAATCTTCATTTGCGCAACGAAAAGTTGCAGACGGAATATTTGAAAAAGATAAGAGGCAGTGCGTGGGATATTCCTGTAACCAACGTAACCGGTGAATACGGACAAATAAACAGCGCTTATAACGATACGAAGTTTGGTGTATCGCAAAGCATTCGCTTTCCGCTGGTGTATGCGCGGCAACATTCGGTGCTTACGCAAGAGTGGAAGAACGGTTTGATGAACGTAAAACTGAAAGAGAACGAGTTGAAGAAGGCGGTAGGGCAAACGTTTTATTCGCTGCTTTATCTACAACAAAAGCGCACCTTGCTGCTGCGCACCGATAGTTTGTATGCTTCGTTTTTGAAAAATGCAGAACTGCGTTTTGCCAAAGGCGAAACTAATGCACTGGAAAAAGCAACTGCCGAAACACAGCGCGGAC
>CAMBIM010000030.1 GCA_945867505.1 Chitinophaga pinensis | reverse complement strand
GTGTATTATCAGGTATTACCACCACGCTGGTTGGGCGAAATGTTTACACACAGCAGCGACTTTATAGATTCTTTTAAAACCATGTATAACACTGCTGATAAAGCTCCGGTGCTTATTGCAGGTGGCGTTTTAGACACAGTTATTGTCGGCACCTCTGTTACTACAGTGGCTAAAGATGTTTGGAAAGTATTCCCTGTTCCTTCTACAACCGGTAATGTAATGGTGCAAAGTGCAAACAACACCGCCATTAACCATATTGCTGTATGGAGTGCCGAAGGCAGAAAGGTAAAAGAGCTAACGGTAGAACGTAACCGCACTTCGGTAAGTCTTCAATTGCCTGACGGTGCTGGTATTTACTACCTGAAAATAGAAACTGCCAAAGGCTTTGTAGTAAAGAAAGTGGTAAGGGATTGAGTATTACCCAACTTAATTTTTGCATTTTCCGAAAATCCGTTCATATTTGCGCCCCCGAAAAACGGGAAAACAATTATTCATTAACCAAACCCTTAAATTCATTTAAGAACATGGCAGTAAAATTAAGATTACAACGTCACGGAAGAGGCAAACGCCCATTTTACCACATCGTAGCTGCGGATAGCCGCAAAAAACGTGATGGTGCATTCATCGAAAGAATCGGTGATTACAATCCACTTACCAAACCCGCAACTATCAACTTAGATGTTGACCGCGCGGTTGATTGGGTAGTAAAAGGTGCTGAAATAACCGATACGGTTAAGGCAATTTTCAAATACAAAGGCATTCTTTACAAAAAACACCTACTACGCGGTGTAGCTAAAGGTTCTTTTACAGCAGAGGTAGCTGAACAAAAGTATACACAATGGTTAGACGAGCACAAAAACAAGGTGCTTGACCACGAAAAGAAACACCACAAAGATAAGAGCGAAATAAAAGCTAAGTTGCTGGAACAAGAAACAGCGAAAGCTGCTGACCGCGAAGCAAAACGCTTAGCTGCATTAGCTGCTGCTGAAGAAGCTGCAAAACCGGTAGTTGAAGAAACGGCTCCTGCTGCGGAAGAAACTCCTGCAACAGATGCACCGGCTGCTGAAACAACAACAGAATAAGCTCCGGCAGAATAATAGTGCTTCGACTCCGCTCAGCATGACATACTAAACATGGCAAGCGAACAAAACATAACAGTTGCAAAACTTGGAAAGCCCCACGGAATAAGCGGGGCTTTTCGCATTTATATGCTCCGCGATTTAAAAAGTCCGCAAAAGTTTCCTAAGCATTTACTGGTAATGGAGCGCGGCAATCTGCTGCCCTGGTTTGTTCTTAAGGTAGAATGGATTGGATTTAACGAGGGTTTTGTTTGGTTTGAAGATATTACCACGCCCGAAAAAGCAAAGATGTATAGCGGCCGCGAAGTATTTTTGGCAGAGAGAGATGTAACCACTTACTTTAAAAAAGATTCCAGCAGTTTCAGCGAGTTATTAGGCTACACCGCCATAGATGAAACCGATGGCGAAATAGGTGTTATAGAAGAAGTAATAGAAAACCCGGGGCAGATTCTTTTGATGATAAAAAATGAGGAGAAGGAAATTCTGGTGCCGCTGGTTGATGAGTTTATTGTGCAGGTGATTAAGAAGAAGAAAGAAATTATACTGAATTTACCAGAGGGGCTTTTACATTTATGAGAATTGATATTATCACCGTTCTTCCCGATTTGCTCGAAAGCCCGTTCAATCATTCGATATTGAAACGCGCTAAGGAGAAAGGTTTGCTGGAGGTGAACCTTGTAAACCTTCGGGAGTTCAGCAGCAGTAAACAAAAGCAGGTTGACGATTATCAGTATGGCGGAGGCGCAGGCATGGTCATGATGTGTGAGCCTATTTCTAACTGCATCGAGCATTTAAAGAAGGAGAGGAGTTATGATGATATTATCTACATGACACCCGATGGTGATGTAATGAATCAGAAGATGATGAATACTTTTTCTTTGAAGAAGAACATCATTATACTGTGCGGACATTATAAAGGTATTGATGAGCGCATACGCCAGCTATACATTACTAAAGAAATTTCGATTGGCGATTATGTATTGAGTGGTGGTGAATTAGCAGCCGCCATATTTGTAGATGCGGTTGGCAGATTGTTGCCCGGAGTATTAAGTGATGAAACATCTGCTCTGTTCGATTCTTTTCAGGATGATTTACTTTCACCGCCCGTTTACACCCGCCCGGAAACCTTTAAAGAATTGAAGGTGCCGGAGGTTTTGCTTTCGGGGCATGAAAAAAAAATAAACGAGTGGCGGCACGAGCAGGCTATAGAAAGAACAAGAACTAGAAGACCAGATTTGTTGGATGAATAGCAGGAATGTCTAAATTATTGCCACACTAACATTTGTCTGTCGCCTAATTTGCTTCCACCTCTTTCATTTCTCATAAACATTTCTATTTTTGCCTGCCTTTTGAAAAAACGATAAAAGAAAATAACCATGAACTTAAAATTAAAAGCAGTACAAGACGCCCTTTATACCGAAACCAAACAACATCCTTCATTTGGTCCTGGCGATAACATTACCGTATCGTATAAAATTACCGAGGGTAACAAAGAGCGTATCCAGGAGTTTCGTGGCGATGTAATTCAGGTTCGTGGTGAAGGTGCTACTAAAATGTTTACTGTTCGTAAAATGAGCAATGGTGTAGGTGTAGAAAGAGTTTTCCCTCTTTCATCTCCTTTTGTTGATGGTATACTGGTTAACAAAGTTGGTCGCGTTCGCAGAGCTAAATTGTTCTACCAACGTAAGAGAAGCGGTAAAGCATCTCGTATTCAGGAAAAAAGACAAGCTGAAGAAACTACAGTTGCAGCAGCAGAGTAATTAATCTGTTTTATAACTTCCCGTCTTCTAAAAATTCACTACCAACTTGGCGTTTATTCTTCTGCTGGACAGATAGTTGGGAACAGCGTATTGCGTGTTGTTAATGTCGCGCACCCAAAGGTAACTTACTGTATTGGTAATGCCGAAGATGTTGAACACTTCCATAGAAAGCCAAACGCCTTTTAAGCCTTGATTGAATTTGCTCTTTTGCTTTGCCCAAATAGGGTTCCAAAGCTGACCGCTGAAGCCAATGTCTACGCGCTTGTAAGCTGGAAGGGTAAGTACATCTTTATATTTATCGCGCCCTGGTGGACCAAACGGTAGGCCCAAACCAAATACCATACTCAAGTGCACTTTAATGAATTTGAATTTGGGAATATAATCCTGAAAGAACATGGCAAAGTTTACTCGCTGGTCGGTAGGGCGCGGAATGTAGCCGGGGTTGATAGTAGCACTATCTACAATCCGTTCGGCATTGCGCGGGGTGTTAGCCCATTGCTTGCCGGTGCTGTCGTAATAAGCGGTGTATTTATCGCCAATAATATCTTCGGCAGTTTTCATTATGCTCATGCTTATCCAGCTTTCTGCCCCTTCTACCAGTTCGCCATTGAGGCGAAAATCTATACCCGCGGCATAACCCTTGCTGGAGTTGGTGCCGAGGTAACGAATGAGAATGTTATCGTATTTGTAAGGAACCAAATCCCACAGATACTTGTAATACACTTCGGTAGTAAAACTGAAATTCCGTTTCCAGGCTTTAAAGGCATAGTTCAACCCTACAATAGCGTGCAAACTTTTTTGCGAACGCAGATTGGTGTTTACCTGCCCATCCAAGTTTCGCATCTCGCGGTAGAAGGGTGGTTGATAGTAAGTGCCCACCGCAGCCGTTAAAACTATATCCGATTTGCTTTTGGGTTTGTAGCTTAACTGCGCGCGGGGTGTAACAATGAACTCTTTGTTTACATCCCAGTAAGAGAAACGTACACCTATGTTGAAATTCACTTTAGCTGAATCGCCAAAGCGCCAGCTGTTTTGCACAAAACCCGAAACACGGTTAGAGCTTAAATCGAATTGCGAACGCAGAAAACCATCCATGCCAATTCCATCTTTTATAGATAGGAAGTAAGCGTTGCTATCCTGATACACCGGTGTATTAAAATCGGTAGTAAAGTTGTAAGGCAGAGAATGTCCTGCACTGTCCAGCCGTTTCCATTCGCTTAGTTTATCCTGAATTATTTCGCGCTTATAATCTAAGCCCCAGTTTAAATCGGTGCTGATGGTGCTTTTCAATTCTTTAAACCAATTGCCGCGCGTGCCTACATAACCTATATCGGTGTTCAGGGTATTGCGCGCCCAATCGTGCAGACCGCCAACACCCAGCGAGTAAAGTACTTCGCCAAAATTATCTTTACCTAAATCGCTTTCTACCTGGCTTAAAAAGTATTCTCCGAGAATATCATATGCCTCTTTTTCGCGGTTTAAATAATACGAGCCCAGTATTTTAAACTTTAAGTTTGGGGTAGGCAAGTAAGAAAGCGAAAGCCCGTTCATCAGGGTTTGATACTTATCGGCTTCCTGCCCGTCAAAATAAACGGTTAGCTTTTTTACATCCGTCAATAAACCAAAACTGGTTTCGCGGTTAACGGGTTTGAAGGTAAACTGATTGCGGCTGTAATTGCTGATTAACTCTACCGCCCACTTTTCATTTTTGGTGGTGTATGTAGCATACAGTTGCGCATCTAAAAAGCTGGGGCTGTATTCGCCTTTGGTTTCTAACGACATTAAAACATATTGACTCAACCTTTGGCGCACACCCACTAAAAACGTAAAGCGTTTAGATTTATCGCAGCCTTCTAAGTGTCCGCCAAAGCCCAGTAAGCTGGCGTAGAAACTACCACCAAAATATTGCGGACGCTTGTATGTAACATCCAGCACCGAACTCATCTTATCGCCATACTTGGCTTGGAAACCACCGGAAGTAAACTTTACATTGCTTACCAAATTTCCGTTTACAAAACTCAATCCTTCCTGCTGTCCGCTGCGGATAAGGAAAGGGCGATACACTTCAAAATCGTTTACATAAACCAGGTTCTCATCAAAGTTACCACCACGCACCGAGTAAGCCGAACTCAACTCGTTGGTTTTAGAAACACCCAAACCCTGAAACTGTAAGTTAGATTCAAAACTCTCGTTTACCGAGGCAATAAACTGTTGGTTCTTTACCTCCACCTGGCTCACCGTTCCGTCTTTGCGCTCGGCAATTACGTTTACTACGCCCTTGGTGTTTACCTTTTCGTTTACGGTTACGTTTATCACCCCCACCTCGTTAGTGCCCACTTGTATAGTGCCGCGATACGGAACTATGTTGAGCGAAGAAAACACCAGCGTTATCTTTTTATTTGCTGGAACTTTTAACTCGAACGCCCCGTTCTTATCGGTAGTGGTGCTGAACTTTTGGTCTTCTTCTATAACAATAGAAATGAATTCCATTTTCTGCCCCAACGAATCTTTTACTACTCCTTTTATGGTGCCGGTTTGAGCAAACGCCACAGCACTTATCAGCAGAGAGATGGAAAAGAAGATTACTTTTTTAAACATTGAACAGCTAAACGACACTTAGGATAGATTATTTTGTAGAGGCGTTCATAATCTGAAGAATAGTTTCGGCAGGGTTAGCCGTGCTGAACACCGCATTGCCCGCCACCAATACATCGGCACCGGCATCTATCAATTCTTTAGCATTGTTTAAACCTACTCCGCCATCTACCTCAATTTTTGCTTTGCTGCCCGTAGCCAGAATCAGCGCCTTGGCTTCCTTTACTTTATTGGTAGTATAGGGTATAAACTTCTGCCCGCCAAAGCCGGGGTTCACGCTCATAATCAACACTAAATCGAGCAGATGAATAACTTCTTTTAAAACCGAAACAGGCGTAGAGGGATTTAACGCCACACCGGCAGTAGCACCGGTGGCTTTTATTTGATGAATGGCAGAATCCAGATGCGTCACTGCTTCGTAATGTATAGTCATGTGATGCGCACCCGCATCGGCAAACTGCTTGAAATATTTTTCAGGCTGCACTATCATCAGGTGCACATCGTTCACTTTTTTAGAATGTTTGCTGATAGCCTGCAACACCGGAAAGCCGAAAGAAATATTGGGCACAAACACCCCGTCCATTACATCAATATGAATCCACTCTGCCGCGCTGCTGTTCAGCATTTCAATATCGCGTTGTAGGTTGGCAAAGTCGGCACTCAATACCGATGGGGCAACTATTACTTTACTCATGCGGGCGAATATAGAAAGATGCGGAAATAAAAATTTACGTTGTGTTTAGCTACTCAACACTCTCCGCCACCAGTTTTTCAAACGTAACGGGGTTTAGCTTTTCGGCAAGCAGCAAACGGCCTTTATCGTAAACTAACTTTAGTATGTATGGTATGCGCACGCAGCTGTTGGGGCTTAAAAAGCGCGTTTGTTTATCGTATACCACAAAATGATATTGCGGCAAAGTGGTTTTGCCAAACGCCTCGGCAGTTTTATGTTCGGTAGTGCCGGGCTGCGGGTAAGCGTAAGCCGTGCCCATGCCTTCGCACTCAAAAGTGGTTACCGGCTCGTAGGTTTGGTGGTTATGCTTTTTTAGCCGCACCTTAGCACAGGCAGTCAGACGGTCGTTAGCGGCATCTGCCTCATACCATTGCTGTATATCGGTTGGTTTCAGGGTTTTTAAACGCTCAATGGCCTGGTGGTAAGTGTTATAAACAAGCAGGCTGTCGTTATAGCGGGCTACAGCATCATATTCGGCATCTCCGCCTCCAAAAAAAATAAATAACAAGGTTACTTTAAGCATACACACGTTGTTTATGTTATGCTAATGAAGGTATGGCTTGCACGCGCATATAAAACTAGCGTGCTCAGGCAAAAATAAGTCCGTGTATTACAGAAAATGGGTTGTAACACCCAATGCCGGCTACCGTATAAACTGACAGATGCTTTCTCCATTTTACAAAACAGGCTTTGTCTGCGCCATTATATTATTGGCAAGCCATGGTGTTTTGCAGGCGCAGGAGAAACTACCTTACGATGCCGCCAGTGGAAGAATAGTTTACAAGTTTTCGCTAGAGGTAGATAAAACGGTGAAGAAGAAAGCTCTCTATAATCTCTTGCAGGATTGGTTCTACCAAAACACCGAACTGTTCAGCCGCAGCAATACAACCGATACTTTAAAAACTGCAGATAAGAAGAAGAACGAGAATAAAGAAGCGGTGCAGCGCGAGTTTGCCAACCTTACTCCGCTGCAACACACCGACCCCGAAAGCGACCGGCTAAGCGGAAAGGTAATTATGAAATATACCGGCAGTAGTAATGGCTGCATGCGTTTGTTTTATGTGCAGTATGCTTTGGTAATAATTGTAGAAGATAACAAACTGACGGGTGAGGTTTGCAACATTCGTTACAATCATTTTAACCCGAAGACCTACCAAACACAACCCGTGTTTAACTGGAGCGGACAAATGCCTTGCGATGAAGTAAACACGCTGGAATATTTAAAAGATTGCGAAGTCTGTCACGATGAGTTTGCTAAATTCTCTTCGTTTTTAAATAGCGATGTGGAAGAACTGCTGAACTCGCTACGCAGTTTTGTAAAGGTGAACAGAGCGGTATCGCTCAATGTAAATTAGGCTTATAAGGTTTCCAGTGTTCGCAGGTAATCGTATTGCAAATCTTCATGCAGGGCGGGCAGTAGTTTTTTTACCTTCTTCAATTGCCCTTCGTAAATATTATTCAACGCTGTGCTGCTTTGGTATTTTATTCCTGATTGATTTAACTGTATGCAGAAGTGCATCAGCAATTCAATCTCTGTAGTTTTGTTACCGGTATATCGAATATATTTATTGGCAGTGCGAAGAATTTTACGCACGCTTTTCTTTTGCAGATACAAACTATTATCCTTTGGTATTTCGCTAAACTGCAAATCTATTTCCTGTCTTACACTGCGTTTGTAGCCTTCTTCATCATGCGCTTCAAACAGCAGATAGGTGAGTAGCTCTTTGTTCTCTTTCTTAAACCGTGCTAACCGGTTACATAGCTCTACCAACTGCGCGGCAGATCGGTGCTTTAACTCATCTTTAAGTTCGTGAACGGTAGCGGCTTTCATACAGCTAAATTATTTTTTCTTCAGCGGTTCAAGCAATTCTTCCAACCCGTTCATTTTTATTTCGAACATGGTATCGAGCAACACGCCCAACTTACCCGGAGGAAAGCCCTTGCGCTTAAACCATTCTAAGTAAGATACCGGAAGATTGCAAAGCAGCCTGCCTTTGAATCTGCCAAAAGGCATTTCCATTTTCACCAATTGCAAAAGTAATTCTGCATTAGGTGTCTCAGGAGTTTCCATTTCCGTTGGTAACCGGTTTTTTTAGCTTGTATGTTTCACCATGTTGAGTAAAGTCAAGCCCGTCAATTTCATCTTGCAAACTAACGCGTAGCGGCACAATCTTATCGGTAATTTTATACAAGATATAAGAACCAAAAAAAGTGTAAAGACTTACTATAACCAAAGCTACCATGTGGTAAAAGAAAGTAGTTGTGTGTCCGTAATACAAGCCCACACCCTTAGCAAAAATACCGGTCATAATCATCCCCGAAATTCCACCAATACCGTGGCACGGGAAAACATCCAGCGTGTCATCTAAGTTAGATTTGTTCTTAGCGCGCACGGCTAAATTGCTGATGATAGAAGACGCAAAACCAATAAACAAAGCATGAGGAATAGTGACAAAACCAGCAGCCGGTGTAATAGCCACCAAGCCAACCACCGCACCAATGCAAGTGCCCATAGCCGAAACTTTTTTACCGCGAATAGCATCAAAGAAAACCCAGGTCATCATGGCACTTGCCGATGCAATAATGGTGGTAGCAAATGCCAATACCGCAGTAGTATTTGCGCCAAGAGATGAGCCCGCATTAAAACCAAACCAGCCAAACCAAAGCATACCTGTTCCCAAAATCACGAAAGGAATGTTAGCCGGTTCCGAATGTTTGCTATCGCCAAATGAAGTGCGGTTGCCTAAAATCATAGCACCGGCAAGTGCCGCATAACCGGCACTCATGTGTACTACCGTTCCACCGGCAAAGTCAAGCACTCCCCATTGGCGCAAAAAGCCTTCGGGATGCCACGTCCAATGCGCAAGAGGAGCGTATATAAATATCGAGAACAAGCAAATGAAAAGCAGATAGGCATTGAACTTAACCCGCTCGGCAAAGCTACCGGTAATAAGTGCGGGAGTTATAATGGCAAATTTCAATTGAAAAATAGCGAATAGTAAGAACGGAATGGTAGGGGAGAGCAGTGCATTGGTATTCAAATCCACATGGTTGAACATAAAGTATGTCATGGGGTTGCCTATTAACCCGTGAAAGCTTTCACCAAAGCATAAACTAAAACCAACAAACACATAAAGCACAGTAATAACACCCAAGGCAACAAAACTTTGCAGCATGGTGCTGATGATGTTTTTCTTGCTCACCATTCCTCCATAAAAGAACGAAAGGCCCGGTGTCATCAACAATACCAAACCCGATGCGGTAAGCATCCAAGCAATATCTGCGGGGTTTATATTGTTGGAAATAACAGCCGCCTGTTCCGGGTTATAAATCAAACCGATGCAACAAATAGCCGCCAGCACAAAGAAGGAAATGAAGTATCTGGTCTTCATATATAAATAAAATAATTGTGTTTGATATGGCGGCTAAAATATCAAAAACAGAAAACAGGAGCGATAAACTTTACAACATTTCAAGAAATTGGACGTATTTCATTACACCTTCTTCTAATTCAATAAATTTTTTGTCAAAACCTGCGTTGCGCAGTTTGTCCATTTTGGCTTCGGTAAAGTATTGGTATTTGTCGCGTATATCTTCGGGTGTAGGAATGTATTCAATGCTGGGGCGCAAATTTAGCGCAGAGAAAATAGCCTTAGCTAAATGGTTATAGCTTCTGGCTTTGCCGGTACCGAGGTTGTAAATATCGTTAATTGAACTGGTATAGTTATCGAAGAAGTAAAGGCAAGCAGCTACTACATCATCTACATAAATAAAGTCGCGGAGCTGTTCGCCATCCTTAAAACCTTCGCGATGGCTCTTAAAGAGTTTTACTTTACCTGTTTGTTTAATCTGCCGGTATGCGTGCAAAACTACCGAAGCCATTCTTCCTTTATTAAACTCACGCGGCCCGTAAACGTTGAAGAACTTTAATCCACACCAAAATGGTGGTGTTTCTTTTTGCTCCAGCGCATACAAATCGAAAAGATGTTTCGATAAACCGTATGGATTGAGTGGTTTTAGATCCTGTATTAGCGCATGGTCATCGCTAAAACTGTTTTCGCCCATGCCATAAGTCGCAGCAGATGAAGCATACAGCAAAGGAATTTGCTTAATGGTGCAAACTTCCCATAGCGATTTGGTATAGCTAAGGTTTAGCGAATCAAGAACGCGGAAGTTAAATTCGGTAGTGTCGGTTCTTGCACCCAAGTGAAAAATAAAATCTACTTCATCGCTATGCTCGGTTAGCCATTCAATGAATTGGTAGCGCTCAATAGCATCCACACAAAGTACTCCGTCAAGATTTTTGTTTTTAACGTGTTCTTCAAAGCTGTCTACCAGTATCAGATTGTCGTAGCCTATATCGTTTAATCGCTTGGCCAAGTTGCTGGCAATAAAACCATCAGCACCGGTTATAACTATGCTTTTCATTCAACAATAAGTTTGCGGGTAAGGTTACCTATTTGAACGAAGTAAATGCCTGGCTGCCAGTTAGCAGTAGGCAATTGGCAGTATGCAGAGGTAAAAACTTCTGAATGAATTTCTCTACCTGAAACATCATATACATTCAGATAAGTTTTTTTAAAGGAAAATACTTGCAAGCTGCAAACTGTAAACTGCGAACTGGTTGGATTTGGATAAAGTGAGAAAGAAGTTTCATTGCTCAAATCTTCAATGCCTGTTTGGGGTTCATTTTTTACAGCTACCGTATCTATATCCACATAAAAGCTGGTGCCAGTACCGTAGTGGCAACGGATTTTAAAGTTGGCATTGCTGCCTGCATACTGGCTTAAAAAGACTTTTTTCTTCACAAAATTGAAACTTGTATTGTGATTGTTATCGGTTATGAGAAAAACGGTATGGTAGTTTACGCTATCGGTGCTGATTAGAATTTCGATAGAATCGCCATCATCTAAATTGGTTGGTGTAGAAGGATAAATGGATTGGTCGATAATACGATACTGAAACGAAAGAACGGATGTAGAAGTAAGCGGTCCAATAAGCGGAGTAATGGCAGAATCTAACGTAACTGCACTGCTTACCCGGGCACAAATGGCTTTTAAATCGTTAATGCCGTGGTTCGATAATACTTTCATACTTCCTCCCCAACCTACGGGAACTTGAGTGTTGGGCATTCCTTCAAAGCCTTCACCATACGGATAGGTTTGTGCAAAAGGTTGTAGTGAAAATAGGATGAAACAAAGAGCTGTAATTATTCTCACGCGTATATGTTTTTGTGCTGTGAAAATATAAAAGCAAGGCAGAACGTCCGTTAGTATAAAAACAAAAAAAGCATCCTTACGGGGATGCTTTTAAAAATGAGAGCGTTGAATACTATTTAGTAATAGTGATATTTTTTGTAGTGGTTTCAGTTGCTGTTGTAACGGTTACCAAATAGTTGCCGTTTGGCAGTTTAGATACATCTAACATTTGGTTTTCAGAATTTAACTGTTTAGCAATAATTGTTTGACCGTTTATATTAGTTACCGCAATTTGAGCATCGCCCTTTGTGTTTACGCGAAGGAAGTCTGATGCCGGGTTTGGAAACATGCTTGTTGACATATTGTTGTTACCTGCGTTTGAATTTGGAGCTAGTATTCCCTGGTTGTGGTTGTTTCCATTATTCGAGGTAAGCGATGCATCACCAACTGTTCTGGTAGCAGATGCCTGGCAACCGTAACCATCGGTAACAACTACCGTGTAGTCACCTGCAGGTAAGCCGCTGATGTCTTCTGATGTTGCACCGTTATCCCATACAAAGAAATAATCGTGTGTTCCACCTCTTACAGTAAGGTTAACACTGCCATCGCTGGCACCCGTGCTGCTTGTTCCAAAAGCAAAAGCTGCAAGGTTAAGAGCATCCGGCTCGTTAATTTTTACTTGAGTAGTAGCAACCAGTCCGCTGTTATCGCTAACAGTTACATCGTAAGTATTGGCTAGAAGGTTAGAGATAGACGGAGTAGTTTCGCCATTACTCCAGGCAAAAGAATAAGTAGCAGTGCCACCATCAATAACAAGATCGATTGAGCCTGTAGCATCGCCATGACAAATAGGGCTACGGTAGCTTGCTTTTAAGTTAATGGTTTGTGCATTTACAGCAAAAGCAGCGAGCGTTAACGCTGTGAGTAATAAGTTTTTCATGTTTTTTGTTTTTAGTATTTCGGTTCGTTAAATTATTTCCTTGATGCTGTATACCGAAGCGAGCATTAAAAGGTTTCACTTTTCTGAAATCTTTTTTGCTATTTACCATGTTTTACTTGTATGCAGGGGTGGTGGGAAATGAAAAAGGCAACTGATACAATCAGTTGCCTTTAGATTAAGTTGGTATTGTATAATTAGAATCTTTCTAAGCCGCTGAAATGGAACTTAGCTTCAATTTCAGCATTCTCATCGCTATCGCTGCCGTGCATAGCATTGCGCTCAATACCTTGTGCATATAACCTGCGGATGGTTCCTTCTTCTGCTTTCTTTGGGTCAGTTGCACCAATCAACTTACGAAAATCTTCTACTGCATTATCTTTTTCAAGGATAGCCGCTACAATTGGCCCTTCAGTCATAAAGGTGATAAGCTCGCCAAAGAAAGAACGTTCTTTATGTATAGCGTAAAACTCTTCAGCTTTCTCTTTAGAAAGACGAGTAAGTTTCATAGCCTGAATTTTGAATCCAGCCTCGATAATGTGGTTAATAATTTTTCCGGTGTGTCCGTCAGCTACTGCATCTGGCTTAAGCATTGTAAGCGTAATTTTTCCTGCCATTTTTCTTTTTAGTTAATTGAGTTTATAAGTAAATTAATGATTTGCCTTTTAAAAATCGGGGCGAATGTATTCGGGCAGAGGCAGTTTTGCAAGCTTAACGGGGTTTTTGTTGTTGGAATTATAAATAGATGAATGGGTAACTATAGAAAAAGGTTGTTTTCTTCTTGTCGTACCAAGCTGGTATTTACCAATGGCGAAGCATGGTATTTTCAATATTTTTTCATCTTCACCGTTAAATAGCAATCTTGTTCGCCCACTATGGTAAAATATCTTATAGACAAAATTCTTATTACGCTTGAAGTTGGCGACCAAACTGCACTACTCATTCTGGTTGCAAAAGATGGCAGCGTTCACCGCAAAGGCAACGGTAACCCTGCCAATACCGATTTAGTATTGGCTCAAGGTATTAGTCACGATGGGCATTTTGAAGCCCTGATGATGACTATTGACGAGAGCATTTTTAATCATACCGGTGTTATTCGTTTGCCAAATCCTGCGGGCAGAGAGTGCCGCTTGTCGTTAATTTTTCAGGGAAGAAACGAGGCTGATTTTTCGTTTCGAGTTATTTATAGTGAGGAAAGCGAAGGGCCTCCACAAGAACTTGCTCAAATTCTAATAAATGCAGTAAAAATTACCGAAGGCTGGTATCAGGAACAATTGAAGCCCGAAGCGGAGGATAAGAAATGGTGGCAGGTCTGGAAGTGACTCATTTAATAGTTTGAGTTTGTTTTGATAATCGGGGCATAGTATGATAAATATATCAGCTTTTTTTGGCTAGTAAGCTGGCATTACCACTACTACCTTTTTGTCGTTATGCATTTGTTTGAATTACGAAGCACCAAATTATAAATAGGAAACGTAGTCTTGGATTTCATTCGAGAATTATCAAATTTCTGAATTGTCACATTTGCTACATTCGCAGAAAATCTAACAGAAGTGAACATTCTGCAAATCACTAAAAAATTTCCTTATCCGGTTATTGATGGCGAGGTGATAGCCATCAGCAATCTGACTAAAGGGTTTGCAGCACTTGGGCATCAGGTTACAGTGCTTTCGCTAAATACAAAAAAGCATTATTACCATATAGAAGAATTGCCCGCAGCGGTAAAGAAAATAGCGAACTACATAGCGGTCTATATAGATACAAGCATTCATCTTCTTGATGCTTTTCTGAATTTGTTCAGCAAGAAGTCATACAATATTGAACGTTTTTATTCTGAAGAATTTGAAAGGAAGTTGGTTGAAGTTTTAACTGCACAACAGTTCGACTTTGTTTTGCTGGAAACTATTTACCCTATGCGGTATATCGATGCTATCTGCAAATCAACCAAGGCAAAGGTAGTGTTGCGTCCGCATAACGTAGAGTATATTATCTGGCAACGCTTAGCCCAAGCGGAAAATAATCCGATTAAAAAAATCTACCTACAATTGTTAGCCAAACGGATGAAGAAGTTTGAGTTGGAAAATATTACCAAAGCAGATTTGCTTATACCGGTTAGCGAAACCGATATGCAGGTGTTCAAGCAGCAGGGTTGCCATACTCCATACCATACTTTCCCTATTGGGTATGATTTAGGAGCATTGCGTTCAACAAAAGGCGAAGAAGAAAATGCTGTATGCTTTATAGGCAGTTTGGATTGGCAACCCAACCGCGAAGGCGTAGAATGGTTCTTGAAAAATGTTTGGTTGAAAGTGATTGAGCAAATACCCGATTCAAAATTTTATTTATCAGGAAGAAATTTTCCTGATGAAATAAAGAACCTAAAAGTGCAGGGGTTGGTTGTTGTTGGCGAAGTAGAAGATGCCAGGCAGTTTGTTTCTTCTAAATCCATTTCTATTGTTCCCTTATTTGCAGGCAGCGGAATGCGCGTGAAAATTATTGAGGCAATGGCTTTGGGCAGAGCCATTATATCTACAACAATAGGAGCAGAGAGCATTGAATACACTAACGAAAAAAATATTTTAATAGCTGATGAGGAAGCCACTTTTGCCGAAGCAATTATAAAAGTGTTGCGCAACAATAATCTTCGCCTGCAACTCGGGCAAAATGCGCAACAACTTATAAACACTACATACAACAACCGTAAAATATCTTCCGCTATTATTGACTTTTGTAAACCCTATTTGTGATAAGCTCGTTTGCGCTTTTTGTTTTTTGGCTATCGGTATTGCTTATGTTTCATTCATACTTGCTTTATCCGGTATTGCTTAAAGTATTTTCGGTTGGTAAAAAAGAAAACCAAATAATTTTTACCAAAGCCGATGAGCTGCCCGAAGTATTTATTCTGCTTTCGGTCTTCAATGAACAGAAGGTAATCCGTGAAAAGCTCGAAAGTATTTTCAATACTTCTTATCCGCTAGAAAAATTGAAAGTTTACATCGGCTCCGATAACTCTACTGACAGAACAAATGAAATAGTAACCGCTTTTGCCGCAAAGTATGCCCAAATAACTTTTATCGCTTTTCCCCAACGCACCGGCAAGCCCGGAATAATCAACAACCTTGTATATAGAATTGAAGAGGCGCCCAATAGTCTTTTACTTCCTACTGATGCCAACGTATTCTTTGCCCCCGAAACAATTTTTGAATTGGTAAAACATTTCAAGAACCCAACTATTGGTTTAGTTGCTGCCAATGTGCTGAATAAAGAAGTGCAGAAAGACGGTATTTCGTTTCAAGAGAAAAGCTACATACAGCGCGAGAAACATGTGAAATACTTAGAAGGATTAAACTGGGGAACCATGATGGGCGCGTTCGGGGCATGTTATGCTTTACGTGCCACCGAGTGGAAAACAATTCCCGCCAATTACATAGTAGATGATTTTTATTTAAGCATGAATGTCTTGAAAAACGGTAAGCAATCTATTACTGAATTGAAGTCGCTATGCTACGAAGATGTTTCGAATGAAGTAGAAGTGGAGTTTAATCGCAAAGCCCGTATACAAGCTGGTAACTTTCAAAACTTAAGTTCGTTTTGGCAATTGCTGTTTAGGTTTAATGCGGTGTCGTTTTGTTTTGTTTCGCACAAAGTTATACGCTGGGTGGGGCCGCTGTTTATGCTTTTGGCTTATGTAGCGAACATTTGTCTGCTACAGGTCAGCCAATTTTACGTATTTAGCTTTGTGGTGCAGAACTTGCTCCTGCTTTCGCCCGCAATTGATTGGCTGTTCAAAAAAATGGGACTGCATTTAATATTATTGCGCTTTGCTTCATATTTCTATACCATGAACTTTGCTCTTGTGCTTGGTTTTATCAATTATATGAAGGGAATAAAAACAAACACTTGGAGCCCGACAAAACGAAGTATTTAACCTGTAGACTCATACAAGAACAAGAATGAAAACGAAGAATAAAAAGATAAACTCTCCCGCAAAAAATAATTCTAAAGGCGTATTGAATACTATTCCTGAAGCAATAGCGGATATAAAAAACGGTAAACTGATAATTGTAGTTGATGATGAAGACCGCGAAAACGAAGGTGACTTTATTGCTGCTGCCCGTGGAGTTACTCCGCAGATCATCAACTTTATGGCTACCCACGGTAGAGGATTAATTTGTATGCCAATGTCGGAAGATATGTGCGAGCGGTTGGAGTTGCCTATGATGGTTTCTAAAAACTCGGCACAACATGAAACGGCTTTTACGGTTTCGGTAGATTTACTAGGTCAAGGTTGCACTACTGGTATTTCGGCAACCGACCGTGCTAAAACAGTGCAACACTTAATCAGCAAAAAAGCTAGACCTGATGACTTTGCAAGGCCGGGTCACATTTTTCCATTAAAAGCGAAAACCGGTGGCGTACTGCGAAGAGCAGGGCATACCGAAGCTACCGTTGACTTAGCCCGCATGGCAGGTTTTGAAGAAGCAGGTGTGTTGGTAGAAGTAATGAATGAAGATGGCTCTATGGCGCGTTTGCCGGAACTATTGAAGATCGCTAAGAAGCACAAACTCAAAATCATTTCTATAAAAGATTTGATTCAGTATCGCATGAAACACGACCGCCTTGTAAAGCGAGAAGTGGAAGTAAATCTACCAAGTAAATTCGGAACCTTTAAAGTGCGCGCTTACTCACAAGTAGATGCGAATGAACCGCATTTGGCCATCATTAAAGGTTCATGGAAAAAAGACGAGCCGGTGTTGGTGCGTGTTCATTCATCTTGCCTAACGGGCGATATTATGGGCTCGCTTCGCTGCGATTGTGGCGACCAACTTTCTACTGCTATGAAGTTGATTGAGAAAGAGGGAAAAGGCGTAGTGCTATACATGCAGCAGGAAGGAAGAGGCATTGGTTTGTTGAATAAACTAAAAGCGTATCAACTTCAAGAACAAGGTATGGATACTTATGAAGCCAATCTTCACCTCGGCTTGCCAATGGATGCACGCGATTATGGTGTAGGGGCACAAATACTAAACGACCTTGGTATTTCTAAAATGAAACTGATGAGCAATAACCCTAAAAAGCGCGTTGGCTTAATTGGTTATGGGTTAGAAATAGTAGAAAATGTTTCGCTGGAAATAGAAGCCAACGAACACAATAAAAAATACCTGCAAACCAAACGTGATAAAGCAGGGCATACTATTCTTAAAAAGAAGAAGAAAAAGTAAAATCAGCTCACAGTTGACTCCGAATTTAGTATCATAAATTGTTTTATGGATTTGTTCATTCTTTAATCGTTAAACTATCATGCATAAACAACCATTACTCGGCTTACTTGCTTTTTGGTTTCTTTTTTCTGCTTATTCATGCGCAAAACTTCCTATTGATTCTGCTTTTAGAAATATCGAAGTTCATAACCCATCCGATACTACTATGTTTGCAATTATTGGCGACTATGGAGAAGATAGCCCCAAAGAAGGTGAAGTTGCCGCTATGGTAAAGGGTTGGAATCCTGAATTTATTGTAACTGTTGGCGATAACAATTATCCTTTAGGAAGTGCAGGGACTATAGTAAAGAATGTTGGCAAACACTATGGTGATTTTATTTACAACCCCGATGCTCCTGCTGATAGAATATGCACCGGTAAAGCAGCGAATGATAAAGTAAACCGCTTTTTCCCGGCACCCGGCAACCATGATAATTATGCAGTTCCTAATCTTAAACCTTACTTAGATTATTTTACGCTTCCGGGCGATGAACGCAACTACGACTTCACTTGGGGGCCGGTTCATTTCTTTTCGCTTAATACTGGTGCGGGTGGAACTATCGCCTCTGAAACCAAAGACTGGTTGAAAGATAAAGCATCAAAAAGTGATAGGCCGTTTAAGTTGGTTTACTTGCATCACCCTCCATTTTCACCTGGTCCGCATGGTAGTGCTAGTGGAACGCAATTGCCATACAAAGATTTGGGGGTAGATGCGGTGTTAGCCGGTCACGAACATTTTTATGTGCGCTTAACCGATAAATCATCTCCTAACAAAGCGGCTTAC
The DNA here is from genome assembly GCA_945867505.1 of Chitinophaga pinensis. GTDB lineage: Bacteria > Bacteroidota > Bacteroidia > Chitinophagales > LD1 > Bog-950. Next base: position 1,051 of record CAMBIM010000030.1, on the reverse strand, counting down.
TTAATTGTAGGGAATAGCGGAAATGAGAACCTTTACGGGTGCAACGCTAATCCGCTTGATTCAACCCGCTTTACTATTGATGTATGCGACAACAGCCACTTTGGAGCACTTAAAGTTTATGCCAGTGCTACAAAAATGGTGTTTCAATATTTTACGGTAGATGACCTTTTACATCCGAAAGATGTGTACGAAATAGCTAAATAATATTCGCTTTTTAGTTCATGATTAACTGCGAATGTGAGGTAAAGGCGAATGCTCAAATTCCGTTGTTAATAATTGGTTTAAAAATCATTTTGGCAGGTTTTAGATTTGAAACATAATTCTGCTTATTTGCGCCCGCTTATGATATTAGTAGCCTTGCTTTTTATCCCACTTTTATTCTCCCTACTCACTTACTTGAGTGGCGAACGATATGCTAAATATGTTGCCATAGCCGGTGGTGTAGTTGCGTTTTTACTATGTGCATCGTTAAAGCCAGCCTTTGTGCAAGGCGGTTTAGCTCCGCTTACATATTCGCATAACTGGATTTCGAATCCGGTAGTGCTTTTCTCGTTATCGTTGGATGGGTTGAGTTTTATGCTGGTAGCACTAACTAGCTTCTTGGTTCCACTTATCATCTTTACTACTTATAATAAGGCTATTGAAAACGCCAGAGCATTTTACGCGCTTATACTTTTAATGGAGGTGGGTTTGTTGGGGGTGTTTTTGGCAAACGATGGTTTCTTGTTCTACATTTTTTGGGAGTTAGCATTAATACCCATCTACTTTATTGCCTTGCTTTGGGGCGAGAATAAAGACCAGGAATTTCGCAACCGCGCTATTTTCAAGTTCTTTGTTTATACGCTTGCCGGTTCGTTATTTATGCTGGTTGGGTTTATCTATCTGTACCAGCACGCTGGTGGTTTCAGCACTTCACAATTGTATGGTTTGAACCTTTCCGATAGAGAGCAATCGTTTATTTTCTGGGCGTTCTTTGTAGCTTTCGCTATTAAAATTCCGGTGTTTCCTTTCCATACATGGCAACCCGATACCTATAAAGAGGCACCGACAG